>NZ_JAMOIE010000033.1 GCF_024448935.1 Stutzerimonas stutzeri | reverse complement strand
TCATATGCATCAAATGTATGCGCGTCTGAGTTGTCGTGACTTGTAATTATAATGAACAGCTCAGAAGCATCTATGTTGAAGACGTCGAGCCCATATATGTGAGCTGCAAAGCGTGGACTGGAAGAAACACCAATAAAGTTGGCTTGCTCGCCTGGATTGTACTCAACCTGAATAGATGCATCGGAGAAATAATCCGATGATCCGTGAGAATCCTCTAACGGGAATCCCTCGCGCAAAAAAGCAGCTCGAATTTCTGCACGTGATGAGCCGAGAACTGCAGGACCAAAGCTATGAAGTGGTACAAATTCAAAAGTTGGCACTGTGATATTCATATGAAAACTAACTATATTTAGACACCAAGTGGTGTATAAGGCGCCCGACGGGTCAGGTGTATAACATTCCCGATGTTGGCTAGCCAAACAGCTCTAGCATGGGCACTTAACGTTATCGCCACCTGCCCGGAATGTTATACCCCGCTGCGCTAACGGCCGGACTCCCGCCACTTCATGTGCGTCAGCAACTAGTCAGCAGTCCCGCAAGGGCCGGTAGTTACCGGCCCAGTCCCTACCGCTACTGTCCAACCTCCAACATAATCTTCCCGATGTGCTTGCTGCTTTCCATCAGCCGGTGCGCTTCGGCCGCTTCTTTGAGGGGGAAGGTGGCGTGGATCACCGGGCGGCATCGGCCCTGGCCCAGCAATGGCCAGACCTTGTCCTGCAGCGCCTTGGCGATGTCGGCTTTCTCCGCACGGCTGCGGGGGCGCAGGGTGGAGCCGGTGAAGGTGAGGCGCTTGCGCATGATCGGCGAGGTGTCGAGTTCGACGCGGCTGCCTTTGAGGAAGGCGATCTGCACCAGGCGGCCTTCCACGGCCAGGGATTTGATGTTGCGGGGGATGTAGTCGCCGCCGACCATGTCGAGGATGACATTGACGCCGTTGTCGTCGGTGGCCTGCTTGAGCACCTCGACGAAGTCTTCTTCGTGGTAGTTGATCACCCGGTCCGCACCGGCACGCCGGCAGGCGTCGGCTTTTTCGCTGCTGCCCACAGTCGTGTACACCGTGGCACCGAACTGTTTGGCCAGTTGAATGGCGGTCAGGCCGATGCCGCTGGAGCCACCATGCACCAGGAAAGATTCACCAGGCTGCAGGGCACCGCGCTCGAACACGTTGCTCCAGACGGTGAAGTAGGTTTCCGGCAGCGCCGCCGCTTCCAGTAATGACAGCCCGGCGGGCACTGGCAGGCAGTGTTCGGCCGGCGCCACGCAATAGTCGGCGTAGCCGCCGCCGGGGGTCAGCGCGCAGACCTGATCGCCGACTTTCCAGGCGCTGACTTCAGCGCCAATGGCGACGATCTCGCCGGAGATTTCCAGGCCGAGCAGTGGCGAGGCGTCCGGTGGCGGCGGGTAGCTGCCAGAGCGCTGAAACACATCGGGCCGGTTGATGCCGGCGTAGGCCACCCGCACCAGCACGTCGTGTGGGCCGGGCTCGGGCACCGGGCCTTCGGCCATTCGCAGGCATTCGGGGCCGCCGCCGGGGCGGTGATCGATATGACGCATGGTGTCAGCACTCATAGATTTTCCTTTCAAAGACGGCTGATGGCCGCGTTGGTTGAATTGTCTCGCTGGTACACGGTAGTTCCCCCGAGGCCCAGAGCCAACCCTGATTGGTCAGGGGATCTGCGCGCCTGGCGGAACCGCAACGCGGTGGCGTTTGGCAAGGATTGGAGCAGGGCGCTGAGCGGCCCCGAGCTTGGCGTTGGCCAGCACCTCGGCAGAGCGGCCGACAACTGGCCTACGAACCCAGCATCTCTGCGACTTTTTGTGCGAACGCATCGATGGCGAACGGCTTGGCCATCACGGCCATGTCCGGCCCGAGGATGTCGTTAGCAGCGAAGCTTTCGGCGTAGCCGGTGGCGAAGAGCACTTTCAGGCCGGGGCGTTGCTGGCGGACGATTTCGGCCAGTTGCCGGCCGTTCATGCCGGGCAGGCCGACGTCCGAGACCATCAGATCGATCCGCTGCTGGCTTTCGGTGATCGACAGCGCTTCGGAGGCTTCGCCGGCTTCCAGCGTCTCGTAGCCCAGGTCGTTGAGCACTTCGACCACCAGCGAGCGGACCACGGGCTCGTCTTCGACCACCAGAATCGTCTCGCCAGTGCCTTGTAGCGTGCGCTCTGGCGCCACGTCCACAGCGCTGGTTTCGCCATGATGAACAGGCAGGTAGAGGTGCACGCGCGTGCCGCCTTCAGGCCTGGACTCGATGTGGATGTAGCCCTTGGCCTGTTTGATGTAGCCATAGATCATCGAAAGCCCAAGCCCGGTGCCCTTGCCGATGGGCTTGGTGGTGAAGAAGGGCTCGAATGCACGCTCGATCACCTCCGGGGGCATGCCAACGCCGGTGTCGCTGATGGTCAGCAGCACATAGTCGCCCTCGGACAGCCCGCGCCGAGCGGGATCCGGCTCGTTGCCCAGCTGAAAGCTGGCCGTGGAGAGGGTGATCCGGCCACCGTGCGGCATGGCATCGCGTGCGTTGATGACGAGGTTGATCACGGCGTTTTCAAGCTGGTTCACGTCCATGCAGGCGGGCGGCAGGCCCGCACTGAGCTGGGTGATGAGCGCGATGTTCTCGCCGATGGTGCGATGGAGCAGATCTTCCAGCGAGGCGACCAGCTGGTTGACGTCGACCGGCTTGAGGTCGAGGGCCTGCTGACGAGAGAAGGCCAGCAGCCGTTGCGTCAGCGCCGCCGCACGCTGGGCAGAGGTCGCCGCCGCGTTGATGTAGCGCTCCACATCCGCGACCTCTCCACGGCCGAAACGTCGCTGCATGAGATCCAGGCTGCCGATGATGCCGGTCAGCAGGTTATTGAAGTCGTGAGCGATACCGCCGGTGAGCTGGCCGACAGCCTCCATCTTCTGGGCCTGGCGCAGCGCCTGTTCGGTCCGGCTGCGCTCGCTGACTTCCGCGGCCACGCGCGCTTCGAGGGTTTCGTTGAGCTGACGCAGCCGTTTCTCGCTGACCTGCTGGGCTTCCTCGGCGCGCTTGCGTGCACTGATGTCGGTGCAGGCACCGGCTACGTAGGCGAGTTGGCCGGTGGCGTCGCGAAAGGCCTTGGCCCTGCAGATCAACCAGGATTCCGGGCTGGTATGGGCCAGGCGGAACTCCACCGCACCATCGAGCCCCTGAGCGTAGCGGTCGTATGCCTGCCGTACCCGCGCACGGTCTTCGGCGTGCACCTGCTCGATGAACCGCTCGAAGCTGTCGAGCCGCTGCCCCAGCGCCAGCCCGAACATCTGCTCCAGTGAGCTATCGAACTGCATGCTGCCGTCGTTCAGGTACCAGTTGAAGGTTCCCGTGCCTGATGCCATCAGCGCGGCACGGAAGCGCTCGTTGGTTTGGCTCAACGCAGCGCGTTCCCCACCTTTCACATGCTCGGTGACATCTTCGACCTGATGGATGATGCAATGCAGTTCTCCATTGTCGTCCAGCACCGGCACGTTGAGCGGGCTCCAATAGCGCAGTTCGAATCCACCACCTTCTGACTCCGGCCGAGGAGTGTCATATCGGGTGATGGCCATGCGATCCGGCATGCGTGTCTGCAGCACACGTTCGAGCGAGGCGCGTAGCACGCCAGTGCCGAACTCCTGGGGCTCTTCAGGATTCTTGCGGAATACATCGAAAACTGGCCGCCCCACATTTTCGTCCCGACACGTGTTGGTTGCGCGCAACCGCGCATCGCTCGCCTCCAGGATGGTGAACGATGGATCAGGCGAAAGGATCAGGTGCAGGTTGGGGGCAGCCTGAAAGATGGCCTTGTAGTCGAGTGTCTGCATCGGGACGAATAATCAGTTGAAGGGGGCGATGTCAGCTCTAGCCGCTGCGAAAACCGAAGGGTCTGACATCGGAGGCGGCTTAACACGCCGCGCTCCGACGGCTCAGCCGTCAGTGTTCGCCTTCCGGCTTGGGCATGGGTATCGCGACACTGCTTTCGATGCTGCCAGCGGTGGCATCGCCTTCCTTGTAGAAAGGCTCCATCTCGTCGCGGGCTTGTGCCCAGTGCGCGTCTTGCTGGCCTTCGGGGCGGCCTTTGGCTTCCCAGATTTCGTGGGCGCGCTCGCGGATACGTTGTTCGTCAGCCATGTGTTTGCCCTCATTGTGCTGATAGTGACGGTGCTGATAGAGACGCCATAGCACGGCGCCTCGGCTCGGTTCGGTGCTTTCTCACCGGGTATTCAGCAGAGGGGATTAGCAGGCGGATGGTTCCGGCAATAAACCGGGAAGCCGACGAAAGCCCCAGCAAAAGGGTAGGAGTTCAGCCGTGAAGCGCAGGCGGCTGTTCGATCCAGGTCTCCAGCCCCGCGGCAGCCAGCCACTGCACCTGCTCATACAGCGTTTCGGCATGCTGTGCAGAGACCGGCACGCACACGCAGGCGCCCAGGCAGAGGGGCTGTTGGCCGGGCGCGCAGGGGTCTGCGCTGGCTCAAAAAATCGACGAACCGAGCGCGCAGGCGAACACCGTGCGCAGCAAACGGAAGCGGGAGGTGGCGGACGCCTATGTACTCTTCGGATGAGCTGGGCGGCCCGCAGGGCCGGCCGGCGCGCACTATAGCTGCGCCGACGAGCCAGGCGAAGAGGCCGCTGATGCTCGGTCAGAGCACCGGTGATGCGGCGCTGACCACACGCAGGGCAAGGCCTTCGTAAGGGTCGAGGTTGAAGGTCATCTCGCCGTTTTCGGTGAGGTCGCCTTCAATGCTTTCGTGAATGATGTCCACCACCGGCCCGGGCGCCACGCCGGGGAGGGTGACCGTCTCGCTGATGGTCTCGGCGCTGAAGTTGAGCGCCGTGATCTGCACGCCTTTACCTGCGGGCAGCTCATGGACCATCACCAGCAGGCCCGGCGCCTGCACGTCCGGAATCAGAATCTGCTTGCTGACGGCGATATCGTAGGCGCGGCGCACGCTGAGGATGCGCTTGAGCTGGCAGGCGAACGAGCCGGTGTTCTTCAGCTGCTCGACCAGGCTGCCGTAGAGCGAGCGCGCCTTGGGCAGGCCCTCGCTGGAGGTCTCCACCCCGGGTGCGATATCGGCCAGGTCGTAGCCGCCGCGATGCAGCCAGCGGGTGTCGCCTTCGGCCATCAGGTGCTCGACCTGCTCGGCTTCCAGCGGCAACGCGCCGACCAGATCCCAGCCGGAGAGGGCGAACACGCCAGGCTGCATGGCGTTGAACATCACCAGCAGGATATGCAGGCGCTGGATCTGTTCGATATCGGCCGCGCTGATGGTGTTGAGGTCACGGATGCCCAGCGCCGCGGTGATGACGCTGACCGTGGTGCAGGACACGCCGTTGGTGACGAACTTGAGATTGTAGGGCGCATGCTCGCCGGTCAGGCGTTCGTACATCTCTTCACGGATGTGCTCGCGCAGGATGCCGCCGGACAGGGTCTGGCCATGGTAGTGGTAATGATCGTAGGCGTGCAGCGTCCAGAAATGCACCAGCTCCAGGGTCAGCTCGTCGTGGTTCTGCAGGGCATGGATCAGCGAGGCCGGATCGATGCCGAACGCGTGGACCTCCCGCAGCATCAGCCGCAGGAATTCGGTATCGCCCGTCACCAGAGCGTGATGATAGGCCGGGCGGGTGATGAAGTCATAGGACAGGTCGGCGCCGCCATGGGACATCGAGGCGATGTCGTCGATGGTCAGGTTCAGCTCCTGGAAGCTGAAGCCGCCGGCCTTGCGGATGGCACCCGCGATGAGCTGGTTGCCGGTCACCGACAGCGGATGGCTCTCGGACCAGGCGGTGCCTTCGGCGCGGCGCTCGACGCCGAGGAAGCCGTTGGCATCCAGGCGCAAAACCCGCGCACCGGAGACGTCGATCGCATGCAGCGCATCGCCGATGACCAACTGCTGGGCGGCGAAGGTCGGGTCGAGCCAGTTCAGCGACGGCTGGCCTTCCTTGAAGTAGTGCAGGTAGACCCAGCGCCGGCGCTTGCCATCGACGCCGGTCACGATGCCGGTCACGCTCCAGTCGGTGTCCTTGATGCCCGGCTCGAAGAAGATCACCCGTTGCAGCTGGCCGACGATATAGTGTTTTTCCTTGAGCTGATCGACCACTGGCGGCGGCAGGTTGAGCGCATCCCGGCCCTTGGGCAGGTCCGGCAGCAGGGGCCAGTCTTCCTCGTTGATCTCGACCATGTGGTAGAGACCGGGGTAATCGCCGTAAGCCATCTCGGCAAGACGGAAATCCGCGCCTTTGCCGGTGTGCGCCGGGACGACGTCATCGATGACGATGGCGTTGTGCGCGGCCGCCATGCGGCTGAGCTGCTGCATCTCCGCCTCGGTGCCCAGGTTGGGGTCGATATCGAAGCTGATGCGGTCGAAGTTGCCGTCGATGGTGGGGGTGTACTCGCGCCCACGCAGGCCCCCGGAGCGTTTCATCGGGCCGTTGTGAATGCCCTGCACACCCAGTTCGGACAGCGCGCTCCAGAGGCGATCGTCCCCCAGCGCCTGCAGCACCGAGCCGCCCTCGGGCGTGATGATCGCCGCCGGATAGGCGGTGAACCACACCGCGGAAATCGCACTGGCGTCGCGCGGGCGCGCCTGGGCGTAAGGTCGCTGCCAGAGCCGCGCCTGGCCGGCATAGAGTCGGGCCCGCTCGCGGGCGGCGTGAAGCATTGACTGGCTTTCCAGCCACTCGATGTAGGCGTTGTCTGGCATGCTCATAACGATGTCTGGTTCCCGGTGCGCTGAGGGAAAATGTAGACCTTTGAGTAGGGCGGGCCAGCATCGTTGCATTGGATTCCATGGATCACCACTTCAGCAAAGCAGCCTTTCTACCCAGCTCAACCTCAAGCCGCGCCACCACGCTTTTTCGTAGGAGCCAGCTTGCTGGCGATCCGGACCTCCGCGGTGCCGAAAACATCGCCAGCAAGCTGGCTCCTACAGACGACGCTGTGCCGATACCGGCTGATAGATATCGTCGGCCATTCACGACGCGGCGAGTAGACCGAGCAGGGAACCGTGACGACCCAGACGCCTCGAAAAGACCGAGCGGCAGCCGCCGTGGATTCAATCATCGTCGAAGCTGTGGGGTTTCGAATGGGGCTTCGTACAACATTGTCCGCCTGGCGAACGCTGTCCGGTTTCGGCCTGCTGTTAGGCACGCTGTTCTTCTGCGCGGCGCTGATGCCGTCGCTGCTGCCGCGCTCAACGCTAAGCCAGGGCGCGCTCGCAGGCGCCGCGTTAGCTGCCGGCTATGGCCTGGGCGTGTTCTTCCGCTGGCTCTGGCATTACCTGGGGCTGACGGACCCGCCTGAACGCCTGCGCGTCCGGGTCAACATCATCCTCGCGATCATTTGTGCGGCCTTGGCGGGCTATTTTCTCAGCCAGGTCACCGGCTGGCAGAACTCGATCCGCTCGTTGATGGGCATGCCGCCGGTCACCAGCGGACACCTGCTGGAAGTGGTGCTGACCGCGCTGGCGACATTCCTGATTCTGCTGATCCTGGCGCGCCTGTACCGCCTCGTTTCGCGCTTCGTTTCGCGCCGTGCCGATCGCCTCCTGCCGCGCCGGGTCGCGAATGTCATCGGCATCGTGATCGCCCTGACATTGTTCTGGTCGCTGGTCACCGATGTGCTGGTCACCCGTGCACTGAAGGTATTGGACGCGTCCTTCGCGCAATACGACGCGCTGATCGAGCCGGAAGCGGCGCAACCAGCCTCACCGCTCAAGAGCGGCAGTCGCGAATCGCTGCTGCGCTGGGACGAGCTGGGGCGTACCGGCCGCGAGTTCATTGCATCCGGCCCGTCGGCTCGGGACATAGCGGCCATCAGCGGTCGGGCGGCGCGTGAGCCGATCCGTGTATACGTCGGCTTGCGTGCCGCCGAAACGCCTGAGGCGCGCGCCCGACTGGCCCTGCTCGAGCTGCTGCGCACCGGCGCCTTCGAACGGTCGGTACTGGTGCTGGTCACGCCGACCGGCACCGGCTGGATCGACCCCGCCGCGATGAACAGCGTCGAGTACCTGCACCATGGCGATGTCGCCAGTGCGGCGCTGCAGTACTCCTATTTGAACAGCCCGCTGTCATTGCTGGTGGAAGCCGAGTACGGCGCTGACGTGGCGCGGGCACTGTTCGAGGAGGTTTATGACTACTGGCGAGAATTGCCGACCGAAGGGCGGCCAAGGCTCTACTTGCACGGCCTGAGCCTCGGCGCTTTGCATTCACAAGCGTCCTGGGAGCTGCATGAGCTGATCGGCGATCCCTTCCAGGGTGCGCTGTGGAGCGGCCCCCCTTTCGAGAGCCAGATGTGGCGGCGAATCACGGACGACCGCAATCCGGGCAGCCCCGAATGGCGACCGCAATTTCGCGATGGTCGTTTCGTTCGCTTCATGAACCAGCACGGCACACCCGAGCCGATGGACGCTTCATGGGGGCCGATGCGGCTGCTCTATCTGCAATATGCCAGCGACCCGATCGTCTTCTTCGATTACCGCTACGCCTGGCGCCGCCCGGACTGGCTGAGCGAGCCGCGCGGTCAGGACGTCACGCCGGCGCTGCGCTGGTTTCCGCTGGTGACCATGCTGCAGCTGGCGGTCGACATGGCAGTCACCACCCCGACACCACCGGGCCATGGCCATGTGTATGCGCCTGCCGACTATGTCGATGCCTGGCGGTTGGTGACCGCGCCCAACGATTGGAATGACGAGGCCTTGTCCCGCCTGAAATCCCATCTGACCCGCGAACTCGCCAGTGCCGCCGAACAGGACGGCAATGAAGCAGCCTACGGCAATCGTGGCGGCTAGATCGGTCGCCCTTCGCCTGGCTCAACCACCACGCGACGAGACGTGGCGGTGGCGCCGAACGGTCAGCGCGTGCCGATTACCGTCGCCGCATCGCCCGGTTGGCCCGCCAGCTGACGTTGGGCCATCTTCTGCTGCTTATAGGCCAGAGCAGCCGGCGCGACCGGCGTCACCTTGCCGGTTTCCATCCACTTTTTCAGGCGGTTGGCATCGGCCATGTGGGTGTACTTGCCAAAGGCATCGAGCACCACGAAGGCGACGGGGCGCTTGTTCATCACGGTGCGCATCACCAGGCAATGGCCGGCCGCATTGGTAAAGCCGGTCTTGGTCAGCTGAATGCTCCAGTCAGGCTTGCGCACCAGGGCGTTGGTATTGCGGAAACCCAGGGTGTAGTTGGGCTTGTGGAAGGCCACGGTCTTTTCGCGGGTGGTGCTGAACTGCTCGATCAATGGATAGGTCTGGCTGGCCTTGAGCAGTTTGACCAGGTCATTGGCGCTGGAGACGTTCCGCTCGGACAGGCCGGTGGGCTCGACATAGCGCGTATGGGTCATGCCCAGCGCCTTGGCCTTGGCGTTCATCGCCTGGATGAAGGCGCTGTAGCCGCCCGGATAATGGTGTGCCAGGCTCGCGGCGGCGCGGTTCTCGGACGACATCAGGGTCAGCAGCAGCATTTCGCGACGGCTGATCTCGCTGCCGATGCGTACACGCGAGTACACCCCCTGCATTTCGCGCGCGTCACGGATGGTGACGGACAGGCGCTGATCGAGCGGCAGCTTGGCGTCGAGTGCCACCATCGCGGTCATCAGCTTGGTCACCGATGCGATCGGCACCACCACGTCTGGATTGCTGGAATAGAGCACTTCATTGGTTTTCAGATCGATCACCAGCGCGCTTCCGGAGGCCAGCTCCTGTTGCGCAGGGGCCTTGGCAGCAGCGGTGGAAACGGGGGGCAACATGACGCTGCTGCAGGCGAGCAGCAAGCCGAAAATGGAATGACGAAGCTTCAAGATGAACACCGATGAATTGGCAGTGAAAAAAGGCGCGCCGAAGCAGACGGACGCGGCGCGCATTATACGGAAAAGGCGAGCATAAACATGGCCGCCAGCCCTTATATTTCGGCGCTTGCAGCGGATCTACCATGCGTTGGGCTCTGGCCGTTTCGCTCGTTTCGCCATCCGGACTGTTCAGCGCAACGGCCCGAGTACAAAGCATAGATCAATCTGCGCAGCGCTGCCCCAAGCGTACGAAACTGAGGTCAAACAGGCTATCGGCAGCGCGACTTTTCGCCACAACCGAGCCGACCGGCGGAACCCGGACGCTATTGATAGGTCCGCTTCTAGCAGTACGGGTGTTTTGGTTGACCACGGCCGAAGGCACCTTCACCGCTTCGCAGAGTCCAAGCCATACACTCAAAGGGGAGAACGCTATGTCCCGCTTCAGCCGCAAACCCACCACGCGCGACGAAATCGAACGTGAAATCCAGAATCTGATGGCCGCGCTCGACGACCTCAAGGACGACGCTTCGCGTGAATCGCGTAGCCGTTTCAATGCGCTGCGCTCGCGCGCTGAAACGCTGTGGAACGACAACCGTTTGGACGAGCACTGCCACGACCTGTCCCGCCGCGGCCGGGATGCCGGGCGCATGGCCAAGGACTGCGCACGCGAGCATCCGCTGAGCACGGTCGCTCTGGCTGCTGGCGCAGTCGCGCTGATTGGCTACCTCGCTACCCGTCGCTGATACGGCCGAGCCGTCATGCTCAACGCGGAAACGCCGCGGCTCAAATTCGCTCTTTATGGGGCGCATTCGAGCCTCGGCAACGCGCTGCTCTGCGAGCTGCTGACCCGGCAACACGAGGCCGTGGCCCTGGTCGACGATCTCAATTCGATGACCGTCCGCCCGGGACTGCGCGCCAAGACCGGCGATCTGTTCGATGCCAACAGTGTCTCGCAGAGTGTGGCCGGGATGGATGCGGTGATCTGTCTATACGACAGCCCATCGTTGGCCACAGCCTCCGGGGCAGCAGCCAAGCATCAGCCGCATGACCTGTATCAGGCGGTCGATGCCTTGCTGTCCGGCTTGCCAAAGGTCGGTGTCGAACGGCTGGTACTGATCGCCGATCTGTCCGCCAAGGGCGATGACGCGAACGTTGCTGCGGCGCTGCAACGCATTGCTGTGCATCCGTTGAAATGGACGCTGGTGGATGCCAACGCCGATGGCGGCGACCTGTCGATCGAGGATTTCAGCGTGATCGACGATCTCGACCCCAGCGATCGCCGTGTGCAGCTACGCCGTATCGCTGCAGGCATCGTCGACGAGCTGGAGACACCGCAGCACCTGCACGAGCAGATTCACTTCCGTATCTGAGCGACCCTCAGGCGCCGAGCTGGCTGCGCAGCTGCGTCAGTACCGGGCCCGAATCCGGCCGTACCCCGCGCCACAACTCGAAGGCTGCCGCCGCCTGTTCGACCAGCATGCCGAGCCCGTCGCGGCTCGCTGCGCCGCGCCCGGCCGCCCACTGGCAGAAGGGCGTCTGCTTCGCGCCGTACATCATGTCGTAGCAGAAGGTGACAGCCGGCTCGATCAGGTCATCGCCCAACGGAGGCAGCTCGCCGCCGAGGCTCGCCGAGGTGCCATTGATGATCACATCGAACGGGCCTCGCAAGTGCTCGAAGGCGCCTGTACCGACCGGCCCCAGCTCGGCGAATTCGCCAGCCAGCTGTTCAGCCTTGGCCAGGGTGCGATTGGCAATGACCAATGCGGCCGGCCGCTGGGCCAGCAGGGGTTCAAGCACCCCACGCACCGCACCACCTGCACCCAACAGCAGGATCCGCTTGCCCTGCAATGTGACGCCAGCGTTGTCCAACACGTCGCGGACCAGGCCAGTGCCGTCGGTGTTATCGCCCAGCAGGCGACCGTCTTCCAGCTTCTTGAGGGTGTTCACCGCCCCGGCACGGTGGGCGCGCTCGCTCAACTGGTCGGCAAGGCGATACGCCTGTTCCTTGAAGGGCACGGTGACATTGGCGCCCAACCCCTGTCGGAAGAATGCGCGGGCATAGCCGGGAAAGTCATCGAGCGGCGCCAGCAAGGGCTCGTAGCTGAGCGTCTGCCCGGTCTGCTCGGCAAACAGACGGTGGATCTGAGGCGATTGGCTGTGGCCGATGGGGTTGCCGAAGACGCCGTAGCGGTCCATTGATGCTCCTAAAAGCAGTAGCGATTCAGGTTGTGATACGGGCCACTCAGGGCTGCTCGCCCAGCCAGTCACGATCCTGCAGGAAGTACTCGGTCAGGCGCGCCTCCGGGGAGCCGGGCTCGGGATGCTTGTCGTAACCCCAGCGCACCAGCGGCGGCAGCGACATCAGGATCGACTCGGTGCGTCCACCCGATTGCAGACCGAACAGGGTGCCGCGGTCGTAGACCAGGTTGTATTCCACATAGCGCCCGCGGCGCAGCTCCTGAAAGGCACGCTCGCGTTCGCCGAAGGGCACCGCCTTACGCCGCTGGACGATCGGCAGGTAGGCCTCGATGTAGGCATCGCCCACCGCCCGCATGAAGGCGAAGCTGGTGTCGAAGTCCCACTCGTTCAGGTCGTCGAAGAACAGCCCGCCGACACCACGCGGCTCGTTGCGGTGCCTGATGTGGAAGTAGCGGTCGCACCATTCCTTGTAGCGCGGGTAGACATCGGCCCCGAACGGCGCACAGGCATCCCGGGCCATCCGGTGCCAGTGCACGCAGTCCTCTTCGTTGCCGTAGTAGGGCGTCAGGTCGAAGCCACCACCGAACCACCAGACCGGCTCCTCACCTGCCTTTTCGGCGATGAAGAAGCGCACGTTGGCGTGGGAGGTCGGTACGTAGGGGTTCTCCGGATGGATCACCAGGGACACGCCGAGCGCTTCGAAACCACGGCCGGCCAGTTCAGGGCGATGGGCACTGGCCGAAGGCGGCAGGCCGCTGCCATGCACGTGGGAGAAATTGACGCCGCCCTTTTCGATCAGCGCACCGGTTTCGATGACCCGGGTCCGGCCACCACCGCCTGCGGGGCGGGTCCAGGCATCTTCAACGAAGCGCGCGCCGCCGTCCTCGGCTTCAAGGGTGGCACAGATACGGTCCTGCAGATCGAGCAGGTAGGCTTTGACGGCTTCGGTACGCTCGTTCACGAATTCACCTTGGCAAGTGGCTGCGCCGCCGCCAGGCATGGGCCAGAGCAGCGACGCTGAAACAGAAGGCCGGCAAGCATATCATCGAGCCAATTGACGGACGCGCCCGGGAAGCGTTGGATAGGCTCCTTTGATTTGCCAGGAGTCGATAGATATGTCGCAGCGCATCCAGTTCAGTCAGCACGGTGGTCCTGAAGTCCTCGAACAGGTCGACGTCCCGGTCGCCGCACCGGGCACCGGTGAGGTCCGCGTGCGCAACCATGCGATCGGCCTGAACTTCATGGACACCTATTTCCGCAGCGGGCTCTATGCACCGCCAAGCCTGCCATCGGGCCTCGGCAGCGAAGGCGCCGGCGTGGTCGAGGCGCTGGGCGAGGGCGTTGATGAATTCGAGGTGGGTGACCGCGTGGCTTATGCGACCGGGCCGCTGGGTTCCTACGGCGAGCACCACACCCTGCCAGCACGACATCTGGTCAAGCTGCCCGAAAGCGTGAGCTTCGAACAAGCCGCCTCGGTGATGCTCAAGGGCCTGACGACCCAGTATCTGCTGCGCCAGACCTATCAGCTGAAAGCAGGAGAAACCATCCTTTTTCACGCGGCGGCCGGTGGTGTCGGCTCGATCGCCTGTCAGTGGGCCAAGGCCATCGGCGCCCGCCTGATCGGCGTGGTTGGCTCGGCAGAAAAGGCCGAGCGCGCCAAATCACTGGGCGCCTGGGCAACCATTGATCGCACTCGGGAAGACATCGTCCAGCGGGTGCTGGAGCTGACTGACGGTCAGAAATGTCCGGTGGTCTACGACTCGGTGGGCAAGAGCAGCTGGGACGTCTCGCTCGATTGTGTCGCCCCGCGTGGCCTGCTGGTCAGCTTCGGCAATGCATCCGGCGCGGTTACCGGCGTCAATCTCGGCGTACTGGCTCAGAAGGGCTCGCTGTATGTCACCCGCCCCACCCTGGCCGGCTACGCCACCTCAGCCGAACGCCTGCGAGGCATGGCGGCCGAGCTGTTCGAGATGATCGCCAGCGGCCGGATCAAGGCGGAGATCGGCCAGCGTTACCCGCTCGCCGACGCTGCCGAGGCGCAGCGCCAGCTCGCCGCAGGCAAGACGACCGGCTCGACCGTTCTGCTGCCGTAAAGCGGCAAGCGGCAAGCGGCAAGCGGACCAGTGTGAGGGCTGGCGCTGAAAGGCAATCAGGCTCTGTTTTGCTTCTACTTGAAGCTTGTGGCTTGCAGCTTGCCGCTAACTCGCTCTTATTACCTCGCCGCTGCGTATATCGCGAATGGTGGAGGGGTTTTTACGTCCACCCAGGCTGCCGCCAAGCACGCCGTCCAGATCCCCTGGGAAGTACTGCTCGACGCGCAGGCGCGAGCGCGCCGAAGGTCGGCCGGCCGGGTTGGCCGAGGTGGACACCAATGGGCCGGTCAAGGCGCAAAGCCTCGCCACCAGCGGATGATCGGTCACACGCAGTGCGACACTGTCGTGCTGGCCGGTGATCCAGTCCGGCAAGCGATCACGGTGCGGGACCAGCCAGGTATTCGGTCCCGGCCAGCTGCCAACCAAACGGTCCAGCCAGCGCTCAGGAAGGTTTTCCAGCAGAAAATCGAACTGCTCGACACAGTCGGCGACCAGAATCAGTCCTTTGTCTACCGGCCGCTCCTTCAGCGCCAGCAACCGATGTACCGCGTCGCTATCCCAGGGATCGCAGCCCAAGCCCCAGACCGCCTCGGTCGGATAGGCGATCACCCCGCCACGTCTGATGACCCGCGCCGCCTGCTGCACACGCCAATTGCCGACCATTGCCACCTCCCCTGAGACTGATCGGCGAAGTGTACCCAAGCGCTGTCGGCAGTACAGCCGGCCTCAACCCGCACAGGCGACCCAGCGACCGTTCTCGCAAGCGACCAGTCCCTCGATTTCCAGCTCGGTGAGCGCTGCGAGGATTTCTGACAAGGGCTGGTTCACGGCATCTGCCAGCACCTCGCTGCTCATGGGAGCGGCATGCAGCTGGGCGAGCAACGGGTGCAGCGGCTCGGATCGTTGCGCTTCGGGCGTGGCCGGGGTTTGCTGCCAGCCGCGCAAGGCCTGCAGTATGTCCTCGACACTTTCCACCAGTGCAGCGCCCTGGCGAATCAGCTGGTGGCAGCCGCGGGCGCCGGGATGGTGGATTGAGCCGGGAATCGCATAGACCTCACGGCCCTGTTCGGCAGCCAGGCGGGCGGTGATCAGCGAGCCGCTCGAAGGACTGGCCTCGACCACCAGCACGCCCAATGACAAGCCGCTGATGATTCGATTGCGACGAGGAAAGTTGGCGGCCTGCGGCGGGCAGTCGAGCGGCAACTCGGAGACCAGCGCGCCGCCGCCTTCGATGATGCGTCCTGCGAGGCCGATATGACGGCGCGGGTAGAGCTGCTGCAGACCGGTACCCAGTACGGCGATGGTCTTGCCGTTCACATCCAGCGCACCCTGGTGCGCCGCCCCATCGATGCCAAGGGCCAGGCCACTGGTGATCACGAAACCGCCGCCAGCCAGGCTCCGTGCGAAGGCCGTGGCGTTGTCCAGTCCGGGGCGCGAGGCTTGACGGCTGCCAACCATGGCCAGCTGCGGTCGCTCCAGCAGGCCTGGATCACCTTCAATGAACAGCAGCGGCGGGGCGTCTGGCAGCTCCGCCAGGAGCGCCGGGTAACCGGGGTCGTCCCACATCAGCAACTGATGGTTCGGCTGGTCCAGCCAGCTCAGCGCCGCAGCAGCTCGCTCACGTGTTGCCGAGCTACGTCTGGGTTCGGCGCAGCTGGCCGGCAGCCCCAGCGCGCGCCACGCCGCGGCCGGTGCGCTGAGCGCAGAAGCGGCGTTGGGGAAAGCGCTGAGCAGTTTGTGCAGACGGCGCGGACCGAGCGCCGGCAGCAGATGCAGACGTAGGCGGGCTTCCAGTTCGGCAGGAGAAATCGCGGGCATGACATCAGTCCTTGTCTCTTGACACCGCATCCCTGCGGTGTGGTTCAGCAGAATCAACCAGCCCCCCCCCTTCGGCGGGGCCTGGAGGGGTCAGGGGTTACGGATCTTATCCATCACAGCCAGCGAGCGGGTCGCCTGCAGGACCAAGCCATAGCTGAGCTTATCGTAGGTGCGGAAGACCATCAGCAGACCCGAACGCTCATCAGGAATCTTGACGTTCTCGCCGGTCACCCGGTCGCGTACGGTTTCGCCGGTCTTGTATACGGCCAGCACGTTGCCGACGTTCAGCCCGTCACGCGCGCCCTTGTTCAGGGTAACCACATCGAACTGGCCGATCTGGGTCACGCCACGCGGTACGTCGAGGATCACACCCTTGACTTCTGCTTCCGGCTCGCTCGGCATGAAGGTCGAATTCACTGCACGCCCTTCACTGGGAAACACGCGGTCGCCGATGCGCGCTTCCTGGGTAACCCGTGTAAGCATCATGGTGGCGATGTCGCCTTCCATGTCGAGAAGCTCGGCGGTTCCCACGTCGTCGGCGTTGATGCCCAGAAACTCCTGGGTGTCCGGATCTACATAAGTCTTGCCCTGGCGGAAGATGCCGTAGACGCCAATGCCGTCCTGGAATTCACCACGGCCATAGACCCGATCACCGGAGCCGCTGATCACGCGCTCGGCATTGCCAGCGACGATATACGGAGCTGCCTGGAACTCAGCGGCGCTGTCGACGATGCGGTTGCGCAGCAGAAAGCTGTTGACGGCCTCCAGCGGAATGGTACTGATGGCTTCGGCCATGGGCGTGGTGCGAACGGTAGGCGAGAGCTTGATGGTCCCGCGCGACGCGCCACGGTTGAGCATGATGCGCGGTTGGCCGTCGATATAGACCAGACTCAGGCTGTCGCCCGGATAGATCAGGTGCGGATTTTCCACCTGCGGGTTGGCATGCCAGAGTTCCGGCCACTTCCAGGGTTCGCTGAGGAAACGACCGGAAATGTCCCAGAGTGTGTCGCCTTTCACTACGGTGTACTGCTCCGGATGGTCATCCTTGAGCTGCACAGCGGCCTGTGCCATACCGCCAACCGCTACCAGCAGCAGGGCGAGTAGTGATTTCCTCATGTGGTGAATCCCTTTATGATGTGCCTTCATGTAAAGCGTCTAGCGCCGCAGAACCCCTGTGGAAAGCGGCGTTAAGCCGTTTACAAGCTGCTCGGCATCTTAGCAGCGGCTTTTGACTTTATTCCATAAGTGCATCACAAACGCATATGGCAATCCTGAACATCCTTGAATTTCCCGATCCACGCCTGCGCACCATCGCCAAACCGGTGGAGGTGGTCGACGACGGCATTCGTCAGCTGATCGACGACATGTTCGAGACCATGTACGACGCACCGGGCATCGGCCTGGCCGCCACGCAGGTCAACGTGCACAAGCGGATCGTGGTGATGGACCTGTCCGAAGACAAGACCGAGCCACGGGTCTTCATCAACCCCGAGTTCGAGTTCCTCACCGACGAGATGGAGCAGTATCAGGAAGGATGCCTGTCGGTCCCCGGCTTCTACGAAAACGTAGATCGGCCACGGAAGGTGAAGGTCAAGGCGCTGGACCGCGACGGTCAGCCCTATGAGCTGAGTGCCGAAGGTCTGCTCGCGGTCTGCATCCAGCACGAATGCGATCACCTCAACGGCAAGCTGTTCGTCGATTATCTTTCCAACCTCAAGCGCGACCGGATCAAGAAGAAGCTGGAAAAGCTTCATCGTCAGCAGGCTTGAACTGCCACTCCAAAGGCTTGCAGCGGAAACAGCCCCGGCAATGGCCGGGGCTGTTCAAATGGGCCGCTTGGCATTAATTGCCGGTCGCGCTGCTGCCGGTACCAGTGGTGTTACCCATACTGGTACCCCCCATACCAGGGCCTGCCGGGTCAGCAGCATTTGTGCTTCCTGCGCCCGTAGTCCGCCCTGTGCGGCCGGTATCGTCGGTTGTCGAACCGTCCATCATCGTGTCGTCACGGGCGCCGCCCATTTTGCCGTCATGAGTGCCGCTCTTCATTGAGCTGCTATTCGCGTCGTAACGACCCTTGTCATGAATGGCCTCGTTGTCCGTTGTGCCTGCGGCAAATACAGCGGTCGACATAAGACCGGCTAGAGTCAGCGCGGCGAGCTTGTTCGTTTGCATGATCGTTCTCCAGTTTCAAGGGCTTCACATACTTGGGCACTGCCCACGAAAATAAATTTAACCCCGGCGCATGACAGGATCTTTCAAAAACGCCGAAACCCGGACGAGGCGAGCGCTGTAGCGCTGGCGCCACTGATCGCCACGCCGGCAGCCGACCGTTCACCGGATGTCCCCACGCGATTTTTCCTCAAGGACGCCTGGCCAAAACTCAGCGCAACAACTGCCACAATGAAATGCCGATACCAGCCATGCTTTCACCGGCCACTAGCCCGGCGGCGGCAACGATCACAAAACGCTCGGCCAGGCTGCCCCAGCGGGCCGCGAACAGCCAGGCCAACTGGGCGCCGAACGCCATCATCAGCGAGATCGAGGCAGGTATGATGAATGCCAGCCCCAGCGCCGCAGAGCTGGGTAACCAGCGCAACCGCCAGACCGGCGCCGAGCCTTCGAGCAGGCCAAGCACAACGCCGACCCCTGCACCGATCAACATCGCCCAGCGGATGTCCAGGCTGATCGAGCCGAGTCCGGTGGTCAGCGCCTGCGCCACGGCTTTCCAGGTCGCCACGGCAGGCGCTGGCCACTCGGGGGTGATCAGCATGGCCTGAGGATCAGGAATCAGCAGTTGATAGACGAGTACCCCTACCAGGCTGCCGACCAGAATACCCAGGCACTGCGCAATCACCTGGCGCGAGGGGGTTGCGCCAATTGCGTGACCGACCTTGAAGTCGTTGAGCAGATCGGTGCATTGACCCGCAGCACCGCCCGCGGTGTTGGCACTCATCAGGTTGATCGCCACCTGACCAGGCGCAATGGCAGCGAAACCCAGCTGCGACAGCTGCCCGATCGCACCAATCGGCGGTATCCCGGTGGCGCCGACGACACGTGCCGCAACCATGGCCAGCAGCAGCGCCAGCGGGATCGACAGCGCGGCCATGAGTGGATGGATACCGAACAGGCTCATCTGCAGGGTGATCACCAGGATGGCCGCCAGGCCCAGCCCGAGCGCCGGCAAAGGCGCGGGCCATGCGAATCGAATGCGCTGTGCTGCAGCGCCTCGTCGGGCGCGCAAAAAACGCAGGCTGAGTGAAATCAGCGTAGCGCAGACCATCAGGCTGACCCCCGGCCACAGCAGCCACTCGATCAGCACTCCGAATTGCGGCCCGCTGGCGCCCGCCGGGATTGTCACCAGACCTTCCGTCAACAACCAGGGTGCCAGCACGCCCCAGGCGATCAACGCGCCGAGCAGCAACGACAACCCAACCCGTAAGCCGATGATTCCGCCGAAGCCCAGCAGCAACAGCGACGGTTCGAGGCTGAACGTCAAGCGCTCCAGCTGCGCGCTGGGTGTCCAGCGCGGCACGCTCCACCAGAGACCGTCCACCAGCTTGGCCAACGCCGCCAGCAGCGCAGCCGAACCCAATACCCATAAGCGCTGCGCCGCCTCAGCGCCATGGCTGTAGATCTGCTGCATGGTCGCCAAGGTCGCCATGCCTTCAGGAAAGCGCAGCTGCGTTTCGATAATCAGTGATGGCCGCAAGTACCAGGCGACCCAGACGCCGAGAAAGCTGACCGAGAACACCCAGGCCACCAGCGGCAAGGTGTCGAACTGCTGGCCGGTGATCAACGTGTAGGCAGGAATCGGCGCGACCAAACCGCTGGAAATGATCGAAGCCGCGGATGAGGCAGTGGTCTGGTTGATGTTGCTTTCGTGCAGCGTCCAGGCGGGCCTTCTCAGCACTCGTGCCAGGCTTTGCCAGACGGCAAAGCCGACCAGCAGCGCGATGATCGACATGTTGAACGACCAGCCGATCTTGAGCCCCGAATAGATATTTGATGGCGTCAGCACGGCCCCCAGCAGCAGGCCGGTCAACAGTGCGCGCAGAGTCAGTTCGCGTGACGGGTCACTCATGCAGGCTCCATCGAATGGGCGATTGACTCACCTTAGTCCATTAAGGCCACCACAGCGTTTCTTCAACCGTCCGTCGGGTTGTCATCCTCAGCGCGCAGATGCCGTCCTAATCCCGACGTTAACGCTGAACTTCGTCATTTCTGGCCGGTCGTTTAGTAACTTTTCTATGCAGCATAACGGCACTCCAAACCAAGGATTGAACATGGACGAAGCGGACTTCACTCACCGGGAACGTAACCGGCCTACCGTCACCCTGCTGACCGGCAATGAGCTTCTCGGGCTGTTCTTCAAGCACTTTCTTGGTGAACAGGCTCAGCTAGAGGTAGCCCTGGCGCGGCTCGAGAAGATCGTTCCGGGCAGCACCGATCTCTACCTGCTCGACTCGGGAAACAGCCAGGCCGAGCAACTGTCAACGTTGCTCGATCAGCTCGACGAGCAGACACCCGTTGCGCTGGTCAATATCGCGCCGGAACAGGCCGAGCAACTGGTCGACAAGCATCCTGCCATTCGCGGCGTGTTTTACAGCCACGCCACTCGCGAGCACCTGCTCGACGGCATCCAAGTGCTCCTCGAAGGCGGCGACTGGCTGCCGCGGGTCTTGACCGAACGCCTGCTCAGCCAGTGGCGGCGCATGCGCCAACTCGCTGGCAGCAAACCGTCGCTGACCCTGCGTGAGCGGGAAATCCTCAGCCTGGCCGGCAAAGGCCTGTCCAATGCCGAAATTGCCCAACAGCTGTGCCTCAGCCCCCACACCATCAAGAGCCATATCCACAACCTGTTGCGCAAGATCGGCGCCTCCAACCGGGCCGAGGCGGCCTTTCTGCTGCGCGGCCGTCTGGATTGGTCCGAGCCATGTCACGCCTGACGCTGGGCCTGTTGCTGCTGAGCCTGCTCGGCCCGGGGCAGGCTCAGGCAGCGCTGGGCCAGGTGGAAGGCGAGGCGGAGCTGAGCGGGCTGATCATCGACAACACCATCACTCGCTTCGGTCACGACTTCCACCGCTACCTGAGCTTTCAATTGCAGGACGCCAGCGCGCTTGAAGCCGATCTGGTGGTACGCGAACGGCCTTCCGCGCGCTGGGGCAGCCTGATCTGGGTGGAGTATGGGCAGCGCACGGTCTACCGGCGCTTTCTGCAGCCCAACGTGGCGGAGATCGAAGACATCGCCACCCAAGCCGCGCAGCTGATCCTGGAGGAGGTCAACCGCAGCAAACTGCAGAACCTGCTCCAGGACACCTTCGACCTGGACCGGGACGAGCTGTGACCTGTCAAAAAATTTAATCCGCCCCGTTCATCACGTAGCGCTTGTTTTGCACCGTTCGATGGATGTTCAGCGCCCCGCCTGCAGTCAAGAATCCGAACACTATTGCGAGGTGCCTGCATGGATTGTCTAGCCCTGTTCCGCCGCGGCGTGCTCGCCGCCCTTCTGCTCACCGGTCACACGGTTCATGCGGCCGATCTGATGGACAACGGAGATCTTGCGGGAGGCTTATTGAGCCTCGCTAATCAGTCGGCGGCTGCGCTGCAATTGCCCGACATGCAGGTCGCGCGAGTGCTGCAAACCGGCAGCGACAACCTGGCCGACGTAAGCCAGACCGGCACGGCTCAGCTGGCGAGCATCATGCAACAGGGCAGCGACCAGCAGGCCTTCATCCTCCAGCAAGGCGAGAACCAGATCGCCAGCATTCTGCAGATTGGCCAGGGCAACCTGGCCGACATCAGCCAGATCGGCAGCGACAACCAGGCCGCGATCGCTCAGATTGGTTCGAACAACGCTGCCAGCATCGAACAGCTCGGCAGCGGCTTGAGCAGCAGTGTCACCCAATACGGCAGCGGCCAACGCGTCCAGATCGTCCAGCATCGCTAATCACCAGCATCGCTAATAAAAGGGTAACCCTATGCGCAGTCTGCATCTCCTCGCGTCAGCCGCTTTGCTGTCTGTCGCCGTTGGCGCCCATGCCGACAACAGCGCCACACTCGTGCAGACAGGCAACGGCAACGACGCCACGATTGACCAGACCGGCCTGCTGAACGAGGCGACAATCCGGCAGAACGGAACGGCCAACAACGGCGCGATCTACCAAGGCGTAATCGCTGAGCTGAATGTGGCCAGTATCGTGCAGATCGGCAGCAATAACGCCTCTATCTACCAAGATGATGAAACTCGCTTCTCAACCGCCAACGTCTATCAGCAGGGCACCGGCAACCGCGCCGTGGTCGAGCAGCACTGGTATTCCAATGAGCTGCAGATCAGCAGCATCGGCGACAACAATTCCATTTCGGCCACTCAAAATGGTATCGCTCGGGCCGAGGCACGTCAGATTGGCAACGGCAATTCGCTGGTAATGACGCAAGACGGCTTTTACCACGGAAATTGGACAGCTGTGTATCAGGTCGGCGACGAGAACAGGGCTAGCATCGAGCAGGGCGATGGCAGCGATATTCAACTGGCCCAGAACGGCAACCTGAATACCGCAACGATTTCGCAGAACAGTCTGTTTGGTGAAGTCGAGTTCAGTCAGGCTGGCGACGACAACCTGCTGACAATCGAGCAGAGCGGGCGCAGCAATGCATTCCGAGGCTCGTCAACTGGAAATGGCAACAGCGTCGAGTTGCTGCAATGGTTCGATGGCAACCAAGCCAGCGTCGTGCAATCCGGCGATGACAACATCGCCGCCATCGACCAGCTAGCCGGCTACAACGAGGCCCGCATCAACCAGGTCGGCATGGCAAACCAGGCCTCGATCACTCAGAACGCCGAACTCATGAACGCGGTGATTTCGCAGACGGGGACCGGCAACATGGCCGCCGTCACCCAACAGTGATCCAGACCTTGACCACCACCCATGCTCACCGCGACCCTCGCCGCCATGCTGCTCGCCTCCGCCGGTCCCGTTGATGCTCGCCTGGAGCTGCTGCCCGAAGCCGACCGGCTGAACGTGCGGTTGTGCTTCAGCAGTGCCGAACCCCACCGGCTTAGCTACCAGCTGGAAGTGCGTTCCAAGGGCCACGCCGGTACCAGCCGCAGCCGCCAATCGGGCGAGCTGACCAGCGGGCCTGAAACGCAGTGTCCGCTGAACAACCGACTCGGTATCGCACCCGACGGCCAGATCGAGGCGACGGTCACCTGGTCCGTTGATGGCCAGCAGCAAGCGCCTCTGCATCAGACCTATCCTGCAACCCAACCCACCGATTCGGCGCCCTCGGCGCCAGATCCCACGCCTGCTGCTGCGGATCATCTATTCGTCAGGGCCGATTCAAACCGGCGATAGCGGTCTTGGCTGGCTGCGTGCAAGCCGGCGCCCCACCTCAATCCCCTTCAGCTCGACGTAGTGATACGTCAGGCTCGATATCGCCAACACCAGGGCCAGTTCAAGCAGGGTCAGCAGGTCGTCGACCAGGACGCTGCCGCTGCTGATATAGCGCATGATCTGCTCGCTTCCCGGCTGCTGCACAATGGTGGTGTATTCGGTCAGAACCTGCCCGCTGTATCTCGGCATCGCCAGCAGCGCCATCCAGCCCGGGCTCGATCAACCGTTGCCATCCATCGCCTGCCCGGAACCGGAAGCGCGGCCACGGCTTCTACCGAGCCAATCCACATCGTTGCTATCCGAGGAGATCCCGATGCGCATTTCTCTCAAACCCTTGCCTGAGCAGGTCATCGTCATCACCGGTGCTTCGAGCGGGATCGGCCTGGCGACCGCGCGCCTCGCCATCGAAAGAGGTGCACGCGTGGTGCTGGTGGCGCGTAACGAAGAAGCCCTGCTCGACATCGAGCGTGACTTGAACGCGGGGGACCGGGTCCTTCACGTCATGGCCGATGTCGGCCAGCGCGCGCAGCTGGAACGCGTCGCCAGCGAGACCGTCGCCCGTTTCGGTGGCTTCGACACCTGGATCAACAATGCCGGCAGCTCGGTATGGGGACGCTTCGATGAGGTCAGCGACGAAGACCACTATCAGGTGATGCAGACCAACTTCTGGGGCACTTACTACGGCTCATCCGTCGCCGTTAAGCATCTGCGCGACAAAGGCGGTGCCCTGATCAACATCGGCAGTGTCGAATCGGCCAATGCCCTGCCCTTTCACAGCAGCTACAGCGCCAGCAAGCATGCGATCAAGGCGATGACCGACGTGCTGCGCGTCGAGCTGCAGAAGTCACACACGCCGGTATCGGTGACCCTGGTACGCCCCTCCTCGACCGACACCCGGTTCATGGACCACTCGAAAAACTACCTGCCCAGCGCCCCGGTGTTTCCGCCGCCGGTCTATGCTCCCGAAGTGGTGGCGCGGGCGATCCTGCATGCCGCCGAGTACCCGCAGCGCGACGTTTACATCGGCAATGCCAGGCTGCTGTCGCGACTCGCACAGAACGCGCCGCACCTGGCCGACTGGATCAACCGCACCTTTGTCTACGACACCATCAAGAGCGGCCGCCCAGACCGACACCCGCGCGGCGCGCTCTACGCCAGCGATGTCGGCAGCGTGGGTGACGGCAGCGCCAGTGGCGATTATCCGGGCATGGTGCTGACTCGCACCCTGTACACCCGTGCCAGCCAGCATCCGGTCGCGACCACTGCCGCCGTGGCGGTGGGGGCAGCAGCATTGGTCGCCCTGCTGGGGCGTCGCGGGCGCTAGCTGACCACCAGCGCAGCCCAGGCTGCGCTGGCCGCATGATCGTTCAGCTCAGGTTCAGTCAGGGTTCAGGCGCTGTTCAGCGTCCCGCAGGCAGGATGGAGACGTAAATTTCTCCATGCCTGCAAAGGAGCGACACATGAACAGGTTGCATACCCTGGCCATCGCCACCACCCTCAGTATCTTCAGCCTCGGCGCCCAAGCCGCCGACAACTTTGCCGGTCTTACCTGGGGCGAGAGCACCTTCAACATCGACCGCTCCAGCACTTTGAAGCAGAACATGCCGGGCGCGAACCGCTTCGATGACACCATCAAGAACAGCGGCACCTGGGGCATCCGCGCCGGTCAGATGACCGACGAAGCACGCTACTATGCCACCTACGAAAACGTGTCCGACGACTACGGCAGCTCGCTCAAGCTGCGTCAGCAGAACCTGTTCGGCAGCTACGACCTGTTCCTCCCGGTCGGCGACACTACCCGCCTGTTCGGTGGCGCCAGTGCCGGTCTGACCAAGCTCGAGAACGAGTCCAGAGGATACCGCCGCGACAGTGACATCGGTTATCTGGTGGGCCTGCAGGCTGGTGTGCTGCAAGACGTCGGCAATAACACCTCGATCGAAGCGGGTTACCGTTATCTGCGTAGCAACGCCGGCACCGAAGTGGCCGAGCGCGGCGTTGGCAAGGTCGGTTCGATCGACCTGCATAGCACCAAGCAGGCCTACCTGGGCGTGAACTACACGTTCTAAGCAGGCGCGCTTGCCTCGACAGGAACACGGCCGGGCTTGTCCCGGCCGCTTGCATGACAGGAGCCGCACATGAAAGTACTGGTGGTGGAAGACGAGGCGCTGCTGCGCCACCACCTACTGACTCGCCTGAGCGAAAGCGGGCACGTGGTCGACGCGGTGGCCGACGCCGAAGAGGCGCTCTATCAGACCCGCGAGTTCAATCATGACCTAGCGGTGGTCGACCTCGGCCTGCCGGGCATCTCCGGGCTGGATCTGATTCGCCAGTTGCGCAGCAATGGCGAGCGGTTTCCCATCCTCATCCTCACGGCGCGCGGCAACTGGCAGGACAAGGTCGAAGGACTGGCCGCCGGTGCCGACGACTACGTGGTCAAACCCTTCCAGTTCGAGGAGCTGGAGGCACGGCTCAACGCGCTGCTGCGACGCTCGTCCGGCTTCAGCCAGGCCAGCATCGAGGCCGGGCCGTTGAGGCTCGACCTCAACCGCAAACAGGCGCTGGTCAATGACGAGCCCCTGCCGCTGACCGCCTACGAATACCGCATCCTCGAATACCTGATGCGCCACCAGCAGCAGGTAGTCGCCAAGGAGCGCCTGATGGAGCAGCTCTACCCGGACGACAACGAACGCGACGCCAACGTCATCGAGGTACTGGTCGGCCGGCTGCGGCGCAAGCTGGAAGCCCAAGGCGGGCTTAAACCCATCGATACCGTTCGCGGCCTGGGTTATCTGTTCACCGAGCGCTGCCGATGAGCCTCAATGGGCGCCGCTTGCGCGTGCTGGCTCGGGCCGCACGCAACGGCAGCCTGTCACTGCGCCTGCGCCTGATGCTGGGCGCCACCTGTCTCGCCGTTCTGTTCATGCTTGCCCTGCTGCCGGTGCTGCAGGCTGCGTTCAGCCTCGCCTTCGAGCGGGTCATCGAAGAGCGCCTGGCCGCCGATGCCAATACACTGATCACCGCATCGCGCATCGAACAGGGCCGATTGGTGATGCCGGAGCGGTTGCCCGACGAAGAGTTCGATCTGCCCGATGCCAAGCTGCTGGGCTACATCTACGACCCGCAAGGCAAACGGCTCTGGCAGTCGCGTTCGGCCGAAGATGAATCCATCGACTATCAGCCGCGCCTGAACGGCCATGTCACCGAGTTCAGGCGGGTCCGCGACGCCGATGGCGTCGAGTACTTCGTCTACGATGTCGAGCTGCGCCTGACCGATGACGACCGTCAGGCGTTCAGCTTCGTCACCATGCAACCCACCAGCGAATACCGCAGCCTCTTCGAGGAATTTCGGCAACAGCTCTATCTCTGGCTCGGCGGCGGGCTGCTGGTGCTACTGACGCTGCTTTGGCTGGGCCTGACCTGGGGCTTTCGCTCGCTCAAGCGCCTGAGCCTCGAGCTGGATCAGGTCGAGGCGGGGCGGCTGGATCGGCTCAGCGATCGACACCCCCGCGAACTGCTGCGCCTGACCCGCTCGCTGAACCGGTTGCTCGACGGCGAGCGTAGCCAGCGCGAGCAGTACCGCAACTCCCTGGGCGACCTGGCCCACAGCCTGAAGACGCCGTTGACGGTGCTGCAGAGCGTCGGCGAAGTGATCAGCACGCAGCCGGACAACCGCGAACAGTCCCGTGTGATGCGCGCGCAGATCGAGCGCATGAGCCAGCAGATCGGCTACCAGCTGCAGCGGGCGAGCCTCGGCCAGAGCGGCCTGGTGCGCCACCGGGTAGCGCTGCAGCCGCTGCTGGTGCGCCTGTGCAGCACGCTGGACAAGGTCTACCAGGACAAGCGCGTGCAGGTCGAACTGCAGGTTCCGGCAAAGGCCACCCTGCCGCTGGAACAGGGTGCGCTGATGGAACTGCTCGGCAACCTGCTGGAGAACGCCTACCGACTTTGTCTCCATCAGGTACGCATCAGCCTGCAGCAAGGCGACCAATACCTGACGCTGAGCGTCGAAGATGACGGCCCCGGCGTGCCGGTCGACCAACGCGCCCGCATCCTGCGTCGTGGTGAACGGCTGGACGCCCAGCACCCTGGCCAAGGCATCGGCTTGGCAGTGGTGAAGGACATCATCGACAGCTACGGCGGCGAGCTCAGGCTCGACGATTCCACGCTTGGCGGTGCTGCGTTTCGGTTGCGCCTGCCGGTGGATTGAGCCGACGAAAGGATCTGTTGATTGATGCCTGTTCCGGGTGGCGGCTGCTACAGTTCGTAGCCCTGCCACTTACCGGACGCGACAAATGTCACTGGACGACAACAAACGGCTGGTCCGCCAGCACATCGATCTGAGCTGGAACCGCGGACACCTGGCTGTCCAGGCCCTCGGGCTGGTTGCGGGCGGCCATTGCACCTTCCCCCCGTGTGCCGGTCGGCTTCTGGCTGCAGGACTGGCTGGACCTCAGCCGTAACCCTTACGACCGGCTTGGCCATTTCTTCCAGGGCGTTGTGCCGGCCCTTATCGCGCGGGAACTGCTGGTGCGTAATGAGCGGGTTCATGGCAGACACCTGGTGCCGTTTGTCTGCGTAAGCATGGCGATGATGCTCAGCGCGCCCAGCTCGACAAGGCCCGGCGCCGCTGCGCGCGGCGCGTCACCGCGATCGCCCAACGCCTGCCAGCGTCGCCACGCTGATCGACTCCGACCGGCAGAACGCCGCCACGCCCACATCACTGGCCGCGAACCGCGCCAGCACCGCACGCCGCTCCGCCGCACTGTGCCGTCGCCGCCGTTCATCCACTTGCGTCACCATCTGCAGGCCCCCGTGTCGCCCAATCACTGGAGTCATTCTCCGCAAGGCGCAGCGCAAGAGAAGAACGTCGGGAGTTACCGCTTACGCATGGCCTGCATTTAGAATTCGAGTTTAGCTGGAGGAGAGCAAGTTGATTTATCGGACTTGTAAAACAATTTGGATAAATCAATGAGATGTGGCGCACCAGGCGGGATTCGAACCCACGACCCCTGCCTTCGGAGGGCAGTACTCTATCCAGCTGAGCTACTGGTGCGTTGCGGGGCGCAATCATACGCATGTCGCTCGCGGTCGTCCATGGCGCTTCGGCGGGTACGTGGCAGACGGAGCGGGGCGCCAGGCGGCGGTCTGGCCGGTCATCAGGCTGAGCTATCGCGCGTTGGGTTTTCCGAACATGACATTGCTGATTCTGGGGTGCAGGCTTTAGGATTCGTTCGAGATTTCAAACGCTCGTCATTCGGCAGGAACCCCGAGGCAAGTCCTCGTTCTGACCTAGGTCGGGCGGTTCCACTGCCAACTGCCCCGTACGGCCTCAAGGCCTTGATTCATTTCCGGCGCCGTGCCGGCTCTCAGGAGACTGCCATGCAACTCAAAGACACCAAGCTGTTCCACCAGCAGGCTTATATCGACGGAGCCTGGCAGGACGCGGACAGCGGCCAGACCATCAAGGTCAACAATCCGGCCAGCAACGAGATTCTCGGTACCGTGCCGAAGATGGGCGCTGCCGAAACCCGCCGTGCCATCGAAGCGGCCGAGCGCGCCTTGCCAGCCTGGCGTGATCTGACGGCCAAGGAGCGCTCGCAGAAGCTGCGCCGCTGGTTCGAACTGATGATGGAGAACCAGGATGACCTGGGCCGTCTGATGACCTTGGAGCAGGGCAAGCCGCTGGCCGAATCCAAGGGCGAGATTGCCTACGCCGCCTCGTTCATCGAGTGGTTTGCCGAGGAAGCCAAGCGCATCTATGGCGACACGATTCCGGGGCACCAGACAGACAAGCGGATCATCGTCATCAAGCAGCCGATCGGCGTGACCGCAGCCATCACGCCGTGGAATTTCCCGGCGGCGATGATCACCCGCAAGGCCGGCCCGGCGCTGGCCGCTGGTTGCACCATGGTGCTCAAGCCTGCCAGCCAGACGCCGTTCTCCGCGCTGGCCCTGGCCGAACTGGCCGAACGCGCCGGCATCCCGAAAGGTGTGTTCAGTGTCATCACGGGCTCGGCCGGCGACATCGGTGAAGAGCTGACGGCCAACCCGACTGTGCGCAAGCTCAGCTTCACCGGCTCCACGGAAGTCGGTGCCAAGCTGATGGCCCAGTGTGCGCCGGGGATCAAGAAGCTCTCGCTGGAGCTGGGCGGTAATGCGCCGTTCCTGGTCTTCGATGACGCCGACCTGGACGAGGCCGTGAAGGGCGCCATGCAGTCCAAGTACCGCAACGCGGGGCAGACCTGTGTGTGCGTCAACCGCATCTATGTCCAGAACGGCGTGTACGACGAGTTCGCCAAGAAATTCCAGGCCGCGGTGGAAAAGCTCAAGGTCGGCAATGGCCTGGACGAGGGTGTCGATATCGGCCCGCTGATAGACGACCGCGCTGCGGCCAAGGTCAAGGAACACATCGAAGATGCCGTCGCCAATGGTGCCCAGGTGCTCACCGGCGGCAAAGCGCATCAGATGGGCGGCAGCTATTTCGAGCCGACGCTGATGGTCAACGTGCCGCATGACGCCAAGGTGGCCAAGGAAGAAACCTTCGGCCCCCTGGCGCCGCTGTTCCGCTTCAAGGACGAGGCCGAGGGCATCGCCCTGGCCAATGACACCGAATTCGGCCTGGCGGCGTACTTCTATGCCCGCGATCTGGGTCGCGTGTTCCGTGTGGCCGAGGCGATCGAGTCGGGAATGATCGGCATCAACACCGGCATGATTTCCACCGAAGTGGCGCCGTTCGGTGGCGTGAAGTCCTCCGGTTTGGGTCGCGAAGGTTCGAAGTACGGGATAGAGGAATACCTCGAAATCAAGTATCTCTGTCTGGGCCTATGACGCCTGACGCTGCGTCCCGGCAGTCTGCGTATGGCCTGCCGGGGCGTTTGTCGCCGTAGGGGCGATTTGTTCGGCCTGGGCGGGGGGTTATCCGGGCGAATGAATTCGCCCCTACGGGGGCGTCGGCGTTTATGGGCGCGGACTTGTTCGCCCGCGTGCGCCAGGGTGTCGCTGCGCTCTTCGGTGCGCTGCCTCGCCGCGCGCGCTCCGTGTCGTCCTTCGCGCTACGGCCTGTCTGCCTCTAGGTTGGCCGACAGGTTGGCGGCGGCTCACCTATCGACATTCAGAAATGGCTCGACTATTCTGCTGTGCGAAACCTGATTCCGTGAAATAACAAATCCAATCATCATGTTCACAAGCGGAGGCCTGCCATGACGGACGTCGTACGGCTCGAACTTCAGGGCGAAGTCGCTCTGATCACGGTCAACAATCCACCGGTCAACGCGCTCGGCCAGGCGGTGCGTGAAGGTCTGCTGCAGGCCTTTCAGAGCGCCGAGGCGGACCCGCAGGTCCGTGCCGTGGTGCTGGTCTGCGAGGGCAGTACCTTCATTGCCGGCGCGGACATCAAGGAATTCGGCAAGCCGCCGCAGGCACCGAGCCTGCCCGAGGTGATCGACGTCATCGAGGGCGCCAGCAAGCCCAGCGTCGCGGTGATTCACGGCACCGCCCTCGGTGGCGGCCTGGAAGTCGCGCTGGGCTGCCATTACCGCATCGCCCGACGGGACGCCAAGGTCGGCCTGCCGGAAGTGAAGCTGGGTCTGTTGCCCGGCGCCGGCGGCACCCAGCGCTTGCCGCGTCTGGCCGGCGTCGAGAAGGCGCTGGACATGATCGTCAGCGGCACGCCGATCGGCGCGGCAGAGGCGGTGGAGCACAATATCGTCGACGAGCTCTTTGAGGGTGATCTGGTGGACGCCGGCCTCGCTTACGCCCGGCGTATGGTCGATGAAGGCCGCGCCCCGCGACGCACTGGCGAGCAGACCCAAGGCCTTGAGGGCGCCGACAACGAGGCCCTGATCCGTGCCAAGCACGCTGAAGTCGCTAAGCGCATGCCTGGGCTGTTCTCGCCGCTGCGTTGCATCGCGGCGGTCGAGGCGGCAACCAAGCTGCCGCTGGCCGAAGGTCTCAAGCGTGAGCGTGAGCTGTTCGCCGAGTGCCTGAACTCGCCACAGCGGGGTGCCTTGGTCCATTCATTCTTCGCCGAACGCCAGGCGGGCAAGATCAACGATCTGCCATCCGACGTCAAACCGCGGCCGATCAAGACCGCCGCGGTGATCGGCGGCGGCACCATGGGTGTCGGTATCGCCCTGAGCTTCGCCAATTCCGGCGTGCCGGTGAAGCTGCTGGAGATCAATGAAGACGCGCTGCAGCGTGGCTTGCAACGTGCCCGCGATACCTATGCCGCCAGCGTCAAGCGCGGCAGCCTGACTGCCGATGCGATGGAACAGCGCCTCCAGCTGATCGAAGGCGTTACCGATTACAGCGCTCTGACCGACGCCGACGTGGTGATCGAGGCGGTGTTCGAGGAAATGGGCGTCAAGCAGCAGGTCTTCGAGCAGTTGGACGCAGTGTGCAAACCCGGTGCGATCCTCGCGTCCAACACCTCGTCACTCGATCTGAATGCCATCGCGGCCTTCACCAAGCGCCCTGAAGACGTGGTCGGCCTGCATTTCTTCAGCCCCGCCAATGTGATGCGCCTGCTCGAAGTGGTGCGTGGCGCGAAGACCAGTCACGAGGTGCTGGCCACCGCGATGGCGATCGGCAAGCAACTGAAGAAGGTCTCGGTGGTGGTCGGCGTCTGCGACGGCTTCGTCGGTAACCGTATGGTCTTCCAGTACGGTCGTGAGGCGGAGTTTCTGCTGGAGGAGGGCGCCACGCCGCAGCAGGTCGATGGCGCGCTGCGCAACTTCGGCATGGCCATGGGGCCCTTCGCCATGCGCGACCTGTCGGGCCTCGACATCGGCCAGGCGATCCGCAAGCGCCAGCGCGCGACATTGCCGGCGCATCTGGATTTCCCCACCGTGTCCGACAGGCTCTGCGCCGCCGGCATGCTCGGCCAGAAGACCGGCGCTGGCTACTACCGCTACGAGCCGGGAAACCGCACGCCACTGGAGAACCCTGAACTCTTGCCTATGCTGGAAGCGGCGTCGCGGGAAAAAGGTATCGAGCGGCGAGAGTTGGACGAGCAGTACATCGTCGAGCGGACCATCTTCGCGCTGGTCAACGAAGGCGCCAAGATCCTTGAGGAAGGCATCGCTCAGCGCTCCAGCGATATCGACGTCATCTACCTCAACGGCTACGGCTTCCCGGCCTTCCGCGGCGGGCCGATGTACTACGCCGACAGCGTTGGGCTGAACACCGTGCTGGCGCGGGTTCGCGAACTCCACGCACGGTGCGGTGACTGGTGGAAGCCGGCACCGCTATTGGAAAAACTGGCCGCCGAAGGCCGTACTTTCACCGAATGGCAGGCCGGGCAATGAGCGCCGCCCGCCTGCACCCTGCCGATCGGATTTCGAGGATTCATCCATGAACGTCAACTACACGGCCGAGGAACTCGCCTTCCGCGATGAAGTGCGTGCCTTCCTGAAAAGCGAGCTGCCGGCGGATATCGCCGCCAAGGTCAAGCTCGGCAAGCACATGTCCAAAGCGGATCACGAGCGCTGGCAGCAGATCCTGGTCAAGCGCGGCTGGTACGCACCGGGCTGGCCGGTGGAGCTGGGCGGCACCACCTGGGGCCCGGTGGAAAAACACATTTTCGACGAAGAGTGCGCCGCCTTCGGTGCCCCACGTAGCGTGCCCTTTGGCGTCAACATGGTCGCCCCGGTGATCATCAAGTTCGGCACCCAGCAGCAGATCGACCATTACCTGCCGCGCATCCTTTCCGGCGAGGACTGGTGGTGCCAGGGCTATTCCGAGCCGGGCGCCGGTTCCGACCTTGCCAGCCTCAAGACCCGCGCCGTGCGCGACGGCGACCATTACGTGGTCAACGGCCAGAAGACCTGGACCACCCTCGGCCAGCACGCCAACATGATCTTCTGCCTGGTGCGCACCGACCCCGAAGCCCAGCAGCAGCGCGGCATCAGCTTCCTCCTGATCGACATGAAGAGCCCGGGCATCAGCGTGCGGCCGATCATCACCCTGGACGGTGACCACGAGGTCAACGAAGTCTTCTTCGACAACGTCCGCGTGCCGGTGGAAAACCTCGTCGGCGAGGAAAACCAGGGCTGGACCTGCGCCAAGTACCTGCTGACCCACGAGCGCACCGGCCTCGCCGGCATCGGCGCCTCGAAGGCGGCGCTGGCGCATCTGAAGCGCATCGCCATGAAGGAAGTCTGCGACGGCAAGCCGATGCTCGAAGACCCGCTGTTCCGCGCCCAGGTCGCTGAGGTCGAAATGCAGCTGATGGCCATCGAGATGAGCACCCTGCGCATTCTTGCGGCGGCGAAGGAGGGCGGCGTGCCCGGTGCCGAGTCCTCGATCCTCAAGGTCAAGGGCACCGAGATACGCCAGGCCATCACCCACTTGCTGCGCAAGGTCATCGGCCCCTACGCGCTGCCGTTCCTCGAAGAGGAAATGCAACTGGACTACGACGGCGAGCTCTTGCACGCCGACTACAGCGCGTCGCTGGCCGGTGACTACTTCAACATGCGCAAGCTGTCGATCTTCGGCGGCTCCAACGAAATCCAGAAGAACATCGTCTCGAAGATGATTCTCGAGCTGTAAGGGGGCACCGCAATGGACTTCAAACTGACTGAAGAGCAGCAAATGCTGCAGGACACCGCGGCGCGTCTGGTGCGCGACGCCTACCCGTTCGAACAGCGCGAGAAATTCAGCGAATCGGAGCTGGGTTTTTCCGCCGAGTTCTGGGGCCAGCTGGGCGAGCTGGGCCTGACTGCCGTACCCTTTGCCGAAGAGATTGGCGGCTTTGGCGGTGGTGGTGTGGAAACCATGCTGGTGATGACCGAGCTGGGCCGGGGCCTGACCCTGGAACCCTACCTGCAATCGGTGATCTTCGGCGGCGGCTTGCTCAATCAGCTGGGCAGCGACGCGCAGAAAGAAAATCTGCTGCCCCAGGTCGCGGCCGGTTCGCTGCAACTGGCGGTGGCCTTCGACGAGCCGCAGAGCCACTACAACCTGCACGACGTACAGACCAAGGCCGAGGCGGCCGACGGCGGCTATCGCCTGTCCGGACGCAAGGCCGTGGTGATCGGCGGGCACAGCGCCGGGCAGATCATCGTCTCGGCGCGCACTTCCGGTGACAGCCGCGACGAGGCCGGCATCAGCCTGTTCCTCATCGACCCGAACGCCCGGGGCGTCAGCCGTCGCGTCTACCCGACCATCGACGGGCGCAAGGGCTGCGACTTGTTCCTCGACAACGTGCAGGTGGGTGCAGACGCTTTGCTCGGCGAAATCGGCAACGCGCTCCCGGCGCTGCGCTACCAGCAAGGCCGCGCCATCGCCGCGCAGTGCGCCGATGCCCTCGGCAGCATGGACGAGGCCTGCAAGCTGACCCTCGACTACCTGAAGACGCGCAAGCAGTTCGGCGTGCCGATCGGCAAGTTCCAGGTGCTGCAGCACCGCATGGTGGACATGCAGACCGAGCGGGAACAGGCCACCAGCATGGCGATCCTCGCCGCGACCTTCGCCGACGGCGAAGACAGCGACGAGCGTCGTCGCATCATCGCCGCCGCCAAATACATCTGCGCCCGCGCCGCGCGCAAGGTCGCCGAGGAAGCCATCCAGCTGCACGGCGGCATCGGCATGACCTGGGAATACAACCTCGCCCACCACGCCAAGCGCCTGGTGATGATCGCCCACCAGTTCGGTGACGACGATCATCACCTGAAGGCTTACGCCAAGCTGATGCAGGTGGCGTAACGCGCCAATCGCAATACAGCAACCGGACCTCACGGCCCGGTTTTGCTTTCCTGTCATATATCCGCAGCGCTTGGCCTTCTGCCGGCAGGTATGGCAAAGCGGTTACATCCTATGTGAATTACTAGGTGATCGAGCATCAGGTTGACCAGGCGTTTGCCGTCAACCAGCACCAGCCCTTCGACCGAGCGGGAGAAGTCGACGGCCTGGGCGGTGAAGCCGGAGGTGGTGATGAACACGCCGCGCCTGGCTTTCTGTCCGGCCAATGCGCCGTAGAAAGCTTGCAGTTCGGGGCGGCCGACGGTGCTCTGCCAGCGCTTGGCCTGCACGTAGACCTTTTCCAGCCCCAGCGCATCGAGCGAGATCACCCCGTCGATGCCGCCGTCGCCGCTGCCGCCCACCTGCTGCAGGGCCTGGCGGTTCGCGCCGTAGCCCAGGCTGTGCAATACGTCGAGCACGATGTGTTCGAAGCGCGTCGGGCTGGCTTGCAGCAGGCTGTCCAGCAGATCGCCCGCCACGCTGGTGCGCAGCTCGAGGATGGCCTGGTTCAGCCCCTCCTGTGGGCTGCTGGTGGCGATTTCGGCCTGAACGATCGGTGCCTGAGTGTCGCTGCTTCCATCCAGCGAGGCGGCGTCCGGCGCCGGCTTCAGCTTCACACTCATGAAGCTCATCGCCAGCTGCTTGACCTGCTCAGAACTCAGCGGAGCCGGGTTGGCCTGGGAGAAGGCGAGCCCGTCGTCGGTCAGCTTCCAGTAGCCGCGCTTGGCGCTGCTGGAGTAGCCGGCGCGCTTGAGCCGGTCGTGCGCCCAGCCTGCGCGGTTCTTGTAGGTGGCCTGGCCGCTGGTGGTGGTCTCCTGCCGCTGCATTTCGTTCAGGTCGAGCGCCTAAGCGGCGGCTTCGTGAGCCTCCCCCGCCGTGGCACCTTCGGGGCGGGCGGCGAGAAAACGCAGGATGGGTTCGATGAACTGGTCGTAGGTCGGCACGGACATGGTTCGTTCTCTTCCTGATGCGATGGCTTAGCTCGGCATAGCGGCCCGGCGACCGCGTTTGGCCTTTGGCGCGGCGGCGCGTTGGGCCTTGATGCGGTCCAGCAGCACGCTGGCGGGTTCGTCGTCTGGGTCTTGCGGCACCAGTTCGCCGCGGAAAGCCTTGGCGAGAATGCTCTGGGTCAGGTGGTCGATGCGCGCCTGAGCGGCTTTGACGCGGGCTTCGAGTTGATCGGCGAAGGCGAACAGTTGCTCGACACGGCGGACGATTTCGGTTTGTTCTTCAAAAGGCGGATATGGCACCGGGAGTTCTTTTATGCGTTTTAAGGCGAGCTTTCCTTGGGCTCCCGACTTTATCTCATGTCGAATTAGTTCTTGGAGATACTGGCTTCTCAGCCAAGCTGCCAAGTAATCACTATTCAACGAGGTTTTAAAATTACAGATTTTTGCAGCGTTCTCTGTAAGGTTGAAGCCATCACAACGATGCGGGATAACCCCAGCATCACCAATGCATGCGCCAACGATAGTTATATAAACGTCACCAGAGTTAACGATATATTTCGATATCTTGGGATGCACATGACTCGGGACAAAAAGCTGCCCCTCTGTAGATACAGTACCGTCTTTCAGTTGGCCCGCACGAATGTACGGGTGTCCCGTATTGTCAGGAGTGAGCTCTTCACCCTTAGGTAACCTCTTTCCACCTTTTACTTCAGTAAGATGCCCAACGCTTAGCCATTTCCAAGAGTTGGGAATTTGAAGCTCAGTGTGGGTATTAATGTATTCGTCATTATCCCGCCACTCTTCCGTCAACCGCCCGCAAACGGCGGCGGCGAGGACGGATTGGCGGAAGCGTTTGTGCAGCGCGGGGATGCCGTCGATGCGGGCTTTCAGGGTGTCGACCTGGGCCAGCAGTTCGTCGAGCTTGGCGGCGATGCGGGCTTGTTCGGCGGCGGGCGGCACCTTTACTGGGTAGCTCTCCACGAATTGCTTGGGCACCCGGCGCAGGCCTACCGCCCCCGTCATGTTTTCCGCGCCTTCACGTAGAAAGTTGTGGCTCTTGACTAATGCCAATAGGTATTTGGCCGAGACATCAGCGCAGGTTCGGCGAAGTACAAAAAACTCGCTGCTTCCTGCACCGATGCCGTTCGGCAATCCCTCGACATGGGCCGCCTTACCGTTTTCAAAACAGGGCGTGACCTTGGCGAAAATCACATCGCCATCCTTGAAGTTTGTGTAAGCCTTCTTGATCTCGCCCCACGGGCGCTCATCGAAGCGCAGTTTGCCTCGGAAGGTGGTGGGTGCATGGGACATGGGCACAAAACCGGCGACGGTTTCATCGTCGAATGCCTGCTTAGGATTCAGGTCCGCCAAATCGCTAATACACGCTTCGGCCCAGCCAGCCGGCAATTCGCTCATTGCGGTTCACCCACTTCCAGCTTCTCGCTTCCAGCTTCCGGCTGCTCAAATCCCATCACCTCTGCCATCAGCTGCTTCTGTGCCGCCACTTCATCCCCGGCGCCCAACGCCTTCATCAGCTCTTCCAGCTCATGCAGCGCCTCGGTCAGTTCGGCCATCGCCTCGCCGGCCAGCACTTCCGGGGCGGGGAGGTCGGCGGCGTCGAGGCTGCTTTCGTCCTTGAGCCAGCTGATATCCAGCGAGTCGCCGCGTTCGCGGATCTGCTCGCGGGTAAAGCAGCGGAAGCGGCTGGCCTCGCCGATGCCCTCGACGTTCTCGGCGCGCGGGCTCCCGCCGTTCGGGTCTTCGCCATAGGCGTCCTCGAAGGGCTTGAGGTGGGTAGGGCCGAAGGGGGTGCGCTTGCCGAAGCTGGGCATGTTGCTGCGCAGGTCGTAGATCCACACGCGCCCGGTGCAGCGCTCTTCCTGGCGCGGGTTGTCGGCCGTGCCTTTCTGGAAGAACAGCACGTTGGTCTTCACGCCCTGGGCGTAGAAGATGCCGGTGGGCAGCCGGAGGATGGTGTGCAGGTTGCACTTGTCCATCAGGTCGCGGCGCACCTCGGTGCCGACGCTGGCCTCGAACAGGACGTTGTCCGGCAGCACCACGGCGGCGCGCCCGCCGGGCTTGAGGCCGCGGTAGATGTGCTGGAGAAAGGCCAGCTGTTTGTTGCCGGTGCGGTAGGTGAGGTCGTCGCGGGTCGGCCCGCCGCCGCCCTTGGCGGTGCCGAACGGCGGGTTGGAGAGGATGATGTCCACCTTGGGCAGCCCCGCACCGGTCTGGCCGAGGGCGTTGCCCAGATGCACCACGCCCTCGGCGTCGCCTTCCATGCCATGCAGCAGGCAGTTCATCAGCGCCAGCCGGCGGGTGCCGGACACCAGCTCGACGCCGACATAAGCGTCGGTGCGCTGGAAACGGCGTGCCTTGTCGTCGAGGTCGTAGAGATCGTCGGTGTGCTGCTTGATGTAGGCGTCGGCGGCGATGAGAAAGCCTGCGGTGCCGGCGGCCGGGTCCTGAATGGTTTCGAGCGGCTGCGGCTTGATGCAGCGGATGATGCTGTCGATCAGCGGGCGCGGGGTGAAGTACTGGCCGGCGCCGGACTTGGTCTCGCTGGCGTTCTTCTCAAGCAGGCCTTCATAGAGGTCGCCGAGGCCGTCTTCGCGGGCGCTGAACCAGTCGATGCCGTCGAGGCTCTTGATCAGCTGCTCGAGGTGGCGCGGCTCCTTCAGGCGGGTCTGGGCGTCGGCATAGATGGCGGCGATCAGCGGGTCCGGGTTCTTGCCCAGGTCCAGCAGCATCTGCCGGTAGTGGTCGAGCAGATTGAGCCCGGACTTGCCAGCCAGGTCCGGCCAGCGCGCGCCTTCGGGCAGCTTGTGGCCGAAGCTGTCGTTGTTCTGCACCTGCTCGTATTCCATCTTGATGAACAGCAGCAGCACCAGCTCGGTGACGTAGTCGCTGTAGTTGATGCCGTCGTCGCGCAGGACGTCGCAGAGGTTCCAGAGCTTCTGGACGATGTCGGAGTTGGTCATGGGTTACCTGTGGCGAAAGTGTTAGAGGCGCCGGGTTACCCGACGCATCGGTGTGTTGTGCCTGTTCAGTCTTGGGCGGTGCCCTGTTCAGCCTGTAGTGCGCGGCCGGCTGCGGTCAGGCGATAGCGTTGTTTGCTGCTGTTGGGTTTGTCCGGGATGGTCATCTCGACCAGGCCCAGCGCCAGCAGCGGGGCCAGTACCTGTTCGCGAAACTTGCTGCGGTTGCTGCGCCCGGTGAACGTCATCAGTTCTGGGGCGGCGTGATCACCGGTCATCCTGCGCAGCAGCGCAAGGGGCTCCGGTGGCAAGGGCGGATTGGCCTCGGCGGTCTGCGAACCTGGTCCCGACCTGGTCCCGACTTGGTCCTGACTTGGTCCCGACTGGGTCCCGGCTTGGTCCCGGCCTGGTCCCGAAGCAGTCCCGCTTTCCAACGGTCGCCGAATCACCACCCTGAACTGGTTGCCCTCCCGGTCGTCATTTAGCTCAATCGTCGGCCAGGCGTCGATCGCACGCGGGATGCCGGTGCCCAGGCCACGATAGGGCAGGATGTGTACGGCATGAGAGGTAAGCGTCGGGTTGCGGCGGTTGGACAGGCCGAATCGAATCTTCTGCGTATCGAGGACATCCGGCAAGTGTCCAGGGCTGATCAGTTCGATCCGATCGGCAAAGATCATCAGCCGGATGGAGGCACTGACAAAGTAATCACGGTGAATCAGGGCATTGACCAGCAACTCTTCGAATACCTCCTCCGGGACTTCCAGCTGACCGAGGGTGTTGAAGCCTTGCTGGCGCTGCACATGCCGCAGGTTGCGCTTGATGAAGGCCAGGCTGCGTCGGTACTGCTCCACCAGATTGCCGTCGATGTCTTCGCTGTCGAGGTAGTGGCGGTCATGCAGGACCGTGCCCGGAAACGCCACGGCCTTGAAATCGAAGGCCGGGCATAGGCGTTGTGGCGCCTTGCCGAAGAGCAGCAAGCCGGCCAGGTTGGGCGTGCCGCCACTGGCGAGGCCGAGATTTTCCAGGATGCGCATGGTTTCCAGGCCCGCCTGCTCGGGGCTTTGCCGGAAACGCCGTTGGAAGTACTCGCCAAGCGCTTTTGCATCGATATCCGCCGCGCTGCTGCCCGCGACCGGAACCGCATCGGCGCACACCAGCCCGGCCTGTTGGAATAATCGCTGCAGTTCTTCACGGGCCGTGACCCGACGCTTGTCTGCGCCGCTCTTGACCCAGATGCGCCCGTGACTGTCGACATAGGGTTTGTTCAAGCCCTGGTCGACCGTCACCACCATGACCAGGCCGTGCTCGGTCTGGATGTTGCGGGACAGCGGGTTGATCGCTGGCTTGACGTTCTGCGAGGCGGCGTTGGAAAGCATCTGGTTGAGCCGCGAAACGTCGGCGCCACTCAGCCCGCTCACCGCGCCGGAGTCGTCTACGCCAATCAGTAAATGGCCGCCGGACGTATTGGCGAACGCTACCAGTTCGGCCGCCAGGGCATCGATGTTGCTGAAGTCGCGCTTGAACTGGTGGCGGCTGTCTTCACCACGGGCAAGAATCTGTTGAAGCTCGACAGGGGTCATGGGGTGTCTCTGGAAATCGCGGTACTGGAGTCAGGCAGCAGCCATTGTCCGTTATTAATAAGCACAGTGGCCAATCACCGGCGAGGCAGCTTCACCCCGTTTGCTGCACCCAAAGATTGTCGTTCAGCGCTTCCAGCACCACGCCGAGATTGCCACCAAGCATCTTGTCCAACCGGGTGCTGCCGCCGTCGTTCCGGAACGCCTCGCCGATCTGCTTTTCGTCGATCACGACCTCATGCACTAGCTGCTTGGCCAGGCGCTCCAGCCACTTGCGCTGAACTGGTGTCCATTGCTGCAGGGTATAAATCTTCTCCATGGCCTTGGCCACGCGTTGCTCGAATGGCAGCAGGGCTTCGCCGAGGGCGGCGCGGCGGATGAAGCCGACGATGCTGGCGGCGATTTCCTGGTTGGTCTGGTTGCGCCATGCGCTTTGCAGGTTCACTTCGCTATAGCCATGCCCATCGAGCAGCAGGCGCACCTCGCGCAACTGCTCTCGGGTCAGGTCCTGCGGGCGATTGACCACCACGCCCAGGGCCACCGACTGGTTGAGCTGGTTCCGGATGAAGTCGTTGAAGCTTTCCAAATAGTCGGCGGGCTTCTGGTTGGCGCCGTAGTTCTGCTCGCGGACCATCAGTTCGTCCGTATGGGTGGAGATAACCGGGTAGTTCTCGGAGCCGAGCAAGGCATTGACCGTGGCGAGCTGATCGAGCAGTTGGGCATGCTGCTGGATAAATTGTGCGGCCTGCTGCGGGCCAAGCTGGTGCAGGTGCTGGTGCAGCTTGTCCGGCGCCACGCCCCAGGCGTCTTCGAGTTCGGCGAGTTTGTTCTTGAGGGTCGGCTTGCTCTCGGCCTTGTGGCTGGCCTTGCGCAGGATGCGCATGACCCGCTGGCTGAGCTGGTCGAGTACATCGTGCGCATGGCTGGTGTCGGGTTGGCTGCCGGGCGCATCGAGGCTGGCTGGGTTGGTGAGCTCGTTGACCAGCTGTTCGAGGCTGATACTCGGGTCTTTCACCAGGGGCTTCATGGTGTCCACTGGCTCAAGGCTGGCGTAGAGATCGACCGGGTCGTAAATTTTGAATACGGTCTTGCCGATTTCGTCGCAGCGGCGAGTGGCGCGGCCTTTCATCTGTTCATAGAGGATGCGCGAGCGCACCCGGCGCATGAACACGATATGGCAGATGCGCGGCACGTCGATGCCGGTGGTCAGCAGATCAACGGTGATGGCGATGCTCGGGTAGCGCTCGTTCTTGTACTGGCGGATCAGCTGTACGACCTTGTCACTCTGGCCGGTGATGATCTGCACCGCGGCCTGGTTGTAATCCTCTCCGTGGTACTCCTTGAAGGCGTCGTCGAGCAGGTTCTTTACGCGCTCGGCGTGGGCCTGGTTGACGCAGAAGATCATCGCCTTCTCGTCGCCCGAAGGATCGAGCTCCTGGGCCAGCTGCTTGCAGATGACCTTGTCGAAGCCGGGCGTGATCACGCGGCGGTTGAAGGATTCGATCTCGAAGTCGAGCTCGTCCTCCAGTTCGGCTACGTCCACTTCTCCGGTGGCGGTATCGATGACACTAACGCTCTCGCCGCGGGTGAAGTGGATGCCGTTCTGGCTCAGCAGGGTCTGGTAGCGGATCGGCGGTTCGTGATCGATCAGCCAGTCGTCGGCCACGGCTTCGCGGTAGCTGTAGGTGAAGATCGGGGCGCCGAAGACTTCGCTGGTGTGTTTGGCCGGCGTCGCGGTGAGGCCGATGCGGCAGGCATCAAAGTAATCGAGCACGCGACGGTACTGCGACAGGTACTGGCTGACGTCGCGCACCGCCAGCTCGCCTTCGGTCATTTCCTGGTCGAGTGTGTAACCACGGTGGGCTTCGTCGACGATGATGCAGTCGAAGGCGTCGATGGGCGGCGGGTTGTCCGACTGGAAGATGCGCCGGACCATGGCCTGCACAGTGGCAACCTGGACGCGTGTTTCCGCCTCGGCGGCCATGTCGCCCAGTTCTTTGATGTCGTAGATCTGCGCCAGGGTGTGGTTTTGCTCGAGCGTCGCCTCGTTGAACGCCTCGATAGCCTGTTGACCGAGGGCGCTGCGGTCGACCAGAAAAAGAATGCGGCGGAAGCGCTCGGCCTTCAGCAGGCGGTACATCAGGCCGATGATGGTGCGCGTCTTGCCAGTGCCCGTGGCCATGGCCAGCAGACATTGGCGGCGGTTATCGGCGAGCGCCTGCTCGACGGCCTTGATGGCGTTTTCCTGATAGTCGCGCAGCTTGAGGTAGGCGAAGCCTTCCTGCTGGAGTTTCGCTTCGGCCTCTTCGCGGCTGCGCTGGAACAGGTCGCGCAGGCCGTCCGGGGTGTGGAAGTTCTGCAGCGGACGGCGCAGGTTGGCCGGGCTGCGCAGGTCACGGAACCAGATGCCGGACTGTTCGGCGAGCTGCTTGATGAAGGGGCGGCCATTGCAGGCGAAGGCGAACGGGACCTGAAAATGCCCGCCCTGGCCGTCGACCCAGCCGGTTGCGGGTCCGGCTGGCTGCAGATCGCCTGTGATGATCAGCTGGCGCGAATAGCGCTCGGCCTGGGGGATGCGGTCGGCAATGTTGATGCGCTTGCGCTTGGCCTCGACGATAGCGACCGGGGTGAGGCCGGCGAACAGCACATAGTCGGCGTTTTCTTTTGGCTTGCTGGTCGGCCATTCGGCGATGGCCTTGTTCTTACCCTTTTCCGGGCGAGCGCCCTTGTTGTACGTCAGGTCGAGCGAGTCGGCCGTCCAGCCGGCATCGTTGAGCTGCTGGTCGATGAGGATGCGGGTGAGGTCTTCGTTGAGGTCGAACTGGCTGCTGGCCTGCTGGGTTTTCTGGGTAACCTCCTGGCTGGCCTGTGGCTGGGCAGCCAGTTGCTGCTGCAGGGTTTTGAGGCTTTGTTCATGTTCGCTGCGTAGTTTGTGCAGAGCGGCTTCGTGCTCGACGGCCAACTGTTTATGGCTGCGAGATTCGGCATCCATCTGTTCGGCAAGTACGGCGTATTCCTCGGCCTCGCGCTTGAGCAGGTCGGCCAACTGCTGGTTGCTTTCCAGTTGCTGGCTGGATTCGCTCAACTGCGTCTTGAGCTGTTCTATCTGGCTTTGCAGGTCGCGCAGCGGGGCGCTAGGGTCGCTGGGGATGACGAAAGCGCCGGCTTTGAAAGTTCTGCCGGCCTTACCGAGTGCCTTGTGGTACCAGACGCACAACTCGCGCGCGACCTTGAGGCCATCCAGTGCTTCGCGGTGCTGGGTGCGGAACTGGTGGGTGGCCTTGTTGCCTTCGATGCGCAGGGTGTGGAACAGGCTGCGGATGTTCTGGTCCAGCTGGATCTCGCGGCTCAGCTTGTAGAGCAGGTCGGACTGGGTGGCAGTGGCCTCGAACTCCATGCCGGCGCGACTGGCCAGGTCCTGCGCCAGCGCCTCGCCGAGCTGGCGCAGTTTGATCAGCGTGGTGTTGGGGTCACTGGCGAATACCTGCTCCGCCGTGCTGGCGAGCTGAAAGAACACCGGATCGTGTTCCTTGAGAAAGGCGAAGTTACTGCTCTCGGCCATGTTCCATCCCTTGAAGTTACCCGCCGGTCATTCGGTCTTGCCGATACTGTGAGAAGGATGATGCCAGACGTAGCGCGGTGGGGGTACTCGGGATGGAGCTGCAAAATGAGTTAAGTCGAGCGGGAAGGTTGGTATGCAAGGTGCTGGTACGCAGCGTGGTACGCACGGAAAACGTACCTGTGAGGCCCAGCCAACGATGGGGAATCGTGCGCACGAGAGCCAAGAGGGAGCGGCTTGAAGAGATGCCTTTCCGTTCTGGTGTTAGCCCAGTGTTAGCCCGCAACAGAATCGAAAAAGGCCCGCATCGCTGCGGGCCTTGATCTATATGGTGCGGCACCAGGAGTGAAACTGGAAGCCTTTATGTCTTTAAGTTAAAGGATTGTCGTTGTATTGAAAGTATAAAGGGTACTCATAAAGGTACTCACCTTCCATTTCCCAGCGACGCCTTTTCCTTCGCCCCGATTTCTTCTCTCAGCGCAAGCTCAATGCGCCAGACGAGCTGAGGCAGTCTCTGCCGCATCAAGCTTTCAGCGGCTAGCTTTGATGGCTGATGTTCACAGGTACGCACCGTCTATATACTCAAATCATGGAACGTATCCAATCGATCAATCTCGCGCGTATAGACTGGTGTTGTGCCGATCACGGCATGACACGGGACGAACTCGCCCGTGAGATCGATATAGCACCTGCCAGCTTTGACAAAGTGATGGCCGGCGAGGCCGGTCTGACCTTCAACCAGCTGCGTAAGCTGGCGGCCTTTTTCGGGCGAGGCACCTTATTTTTTATGGAGCCAGGGCCGGTCAACGAGGCAAAGGTGCATTCGCCGCAGTTCCGCACCTTGAGCAATCAGAAGCCGGAGCTTTCGCACCGCTTGAAGCTGTTGATTGAGCGAGTGGAGCACCAGCGCACAGTGTTCCTTGCACTACGTGAGGAGCTTGATCCGACGGAGGTTGTGCGCTTCTCGCCGCCCGACCTGGCAGGCCTGAGTATTCCCGATGCGGCCAGCCGTGTGCGTGAATGGCTGGGGCTGGCGAACCGTAACAATTTCGACAGTTATCGTAAGGCCATCGAAGCGTGCGGTCTGTTGGTCTTCCGCAGTAATGGCTACAACGGTAAATGGCAGATTGCGAAGGAAAACCCAATCCTCGGTTTTTCGCTCTACGATCCTGAATGCCCGGTAATCGTCGTCAAGAAGCAGGATGCAGATACTCGCCAGAGCTTCACGTTGATGCATGAGTTGGGGCACCTACTCATTCATCGTGCAAGCTCGATTGACGATGAAGAGGATCTGCATTCGGCGGACGGTGAAGAGCAAGAGGCGAATGCCTTTGCCGGCCATCTGTTGGTCCCCGACCGGTTTCTGTTAAGCATTCGTGACAATGAGCGCCCTGTTGAGGTAGCCGAATTTGATGACTGGCTGGAACCACAACGCAGGGCGTGGGGTGT
>NZ_JAMOIE010000032.1 GCF_024448935.1 Stutzerimonas stutzeri | reverse complement strand
CGGCCATAACAGCCCGCAGCTGTCGAACCTCGACAGTTGCCCCATCGCCCCAGCAAGAATAGACTAAGCAGGTTAGCTAACCTGAGGTGACTAGCAATGAAATCTGAAAGCGATCTCGGCAATGCGCCTAAAACCGTCAACATCCACGATGCCAAAACTCACCTGTCCCAGCTCATCCTCGAGGCGAGCCAAGGCAACCCGTTCATAATCGCCAAGGCTGGCAAGCCTATGGTCCGTGTTGTCGCAGTCGATCATGAAGCCAAACCGCGATTGGGCATGCTTAGCGGTGCCTTTGCGGTACCAGACGATATCGATGCGCCTTTTCGAGACGAAATCGAAGCGATGTTTGGCGTATGAAGCTGCTGCTGGACACTCACATCCTGCTCTGGGCCTGCGCGGCCCCATCATCTCTCCCACGAGAGGCTGTGGAGATGATCGAGGATCGCGCCAATGAGCTGTTCTTCAGCGCCGCTAGCATCTGGGAAATCGGCATTAAAAACGCAATGGGCAAAGCCAGCTTTCAGTTCGATCCAGGAGTGCTAAGAAGGGCTCTTCTGGACGGCGACTACACGGAACTGACCATGACCAGCCAACACGCCATTGCGGCCGCGGCCTTGCCTCTTCTTCACAGCGACCCATTTGACCGGATGCTCATCGGACAAGCAGCTACGGAAGGCTTCATCCTCGTAACCAGTGATCACGCTATAGCGAAGTACTCAGGGCCAACCAAACACGTCGGTTGAATGCGCCGGCCCACGAATACCCTGTTGTAACGGGATGAGTAATGACCATACAAGCCGTTATTTTTGATGCTTTCGGGACACTATAGATGTACGAATTGGTTTGCAGCTGTTGAGCATGCTTGCCTGCCGCCCATCCGAGCTACGCGAGGCTCGTTGGGACGAATTTGACCTGAATGCAGGGCTTTGGCTAATCCCGGCGGCAAGGCGGCAAGGCGGCAAGAATGAAGCGCCGGCGCGAGCACTTGGTTCCGCTGCCAACTCAAGCAGTTCAGCTCCTTGCAACCGACCCACCCTACGCCCAACCCGCACATAGCATCTCAGCCTGCTCCAAAATCAGCTGTGCAGCCCCTTCCTGCTGATCTGGCGGATATTTGTATTTCCGTAGGATGCGTTTGACCATCAGCCGCAGCTTGGCACGCACGCTGTCGCGGTTGTTCCAGTCCACCGTCACGTTCTGCCGCAGACTTGCGGTCAGCTCGTGGGCGATCTTGGCGAGGATCTCGTCGCCCAGCTCGCGCACCGAGGCCTCGTTGTTGGCCAAGGCATCATAGAAGGCCAGTTCGTCATCATTCAGCCCGAGCTCATCGCCACGCTTGCTGGCGGCGGCGAACTTCTTGGCCATCTCGATCAGCTCTTCGATGACCTGAGCGGTTTCGATGGAGCGGTTCTGGTAGCGCTTGATCACGTTATCCAGCAGTTCGGAGAATTTCTTCTCCTGGGCCAGGTTGCTGGCGAACTTGCTCTTGATCTCGCCTTCCAGCAGCCGCTCCAGCAGCTCCACCGCCAGGTTCCTTTCCGGCAGGTTGCGCACCTCGGCGAGGAATTCATCATCCAGCAGGCCGATGTTGGGCTTGTCCAGGCCCACCGCTTCGAACACATCCACCACCTCGCCGGAGACCACGGCATTGCCGATGATCTGGCGGATGGCCAGCTCGCGTTCCTCGTCGGTCTTCTTCCTGGCACTGATCTCGCGCTTGGTCAGCAGCACCTTGATGGCCTGCAGAAAGGCCACTTCCTCGCGCACCGCCTTGGCTTCATCCAGCGTGCAGCACAGCGTGAACGCCTTGCTCATCGCCAGGGCGTTGTCGGCGAAGCGCTTCTTGCCATCCTCCAGACCCAGCACATGGTTCGCCGCACCGGCCAGCAGCTTGTGCCCACCGGTCAAGTAATCGCTGTAATCGAAGCCATGCAGCAGGCCGCGCAGCACGTCGAGCTTTTCCTCCAGCACCGCATAGGCTTCGTGGGCATCCACGGTTGGCCGGCCGCGTCCCTTGCTGGCGGTGTACTCCTTGAGTGCCGCCTTCAGTTCGTTGGCGATGCCGATATAATCCACCACCAGGCCGCCCTGCTTGTCCTTGAACACCCGGTTCACCCGGGCGATGGCCTGCATCAGGTTGTGGCCCTTCATGGGCTTGTCCACATACAGGGTATGCACGCAGGGGGCATCGAAGCCGGTCAGCCACATGTCGCGCACGATGACCAGCTGCAGTGGGTCCTTCGGGTCCTTGAAGCGCTTTTCCAAGCGTTTCTTCACCTGGCCGGGATAGATATGCGGGCGCAACAACGCCTTGTCCGAGGCACTGCCGGTCATCACCACCTTGATCGCACCCTGCTCCGGATCTTCGTCATGCCAGTCGGGCCGCAGCGCGACGATCTCGTTGTATAGGTGCACGCAGATCTCGCGACTCATGGCCACGATCATCGCCTTGCCGCTCTGCGCCTGGTTGCGCTCCTCGAAGTGCGCCACTAGATCCGCCGCCACGCTTTTGATCCGCGGCTCCGCCCCCACCACCTTTTCCAGCGCCGCCCAGCGCGACTTCAGACGCGCTTGCTGGTCTCCTTCCTCGTCTTCGGCCAGCTCATCGACTTCATCGTCGATATGCGTCAGCTCGCTGTCCTTGAGTGACAGCTTGGCCAGGCGCGACTCGTAGTAGATGGCCACCGTGGCGCCATCCTCCTTGGCCTGCTGCATGTCGTAGACGTGGATGTAGTCACCGAACACCGCCCGGGTGTCACGGTCTTCGCTGGATACCGGCGTGCCGGTAAAGGCCACGAAGGTGGCGTTCGGCAAGGCATCACGCAGGTGCTGGGCATAGCCGACCTGGTAACGCGCACTGGCCTCGGCCACATGCAGATTGGGCGCCTTCAGCGCGGCACCGAAACCATACTGGGTGCGATGCGCCTCGTCGGCGATCACCACGATGTTCGAGCGGGTCGAGAGCACCGGAAAGCTGTCCTCGTCCGCGCCCGGCATGAACTTCTGAATGGTGGCGAAGACGATGCCACCACTGGGACGGTTGCCCAGCTTCTCGCGCAAGTTGCCACGGGTATCGGCCTGTACCGGCTGTTCACGCAGCAAATCCTGAGACAGCGAGAACACCCCGAACAACTGGCCGTCCAGGTCGTTGCGGTCGGTGATCACTACGATGGTCGGGTTTTCCATCGCTGCTTCCTGTATCACCCGCGCGGCGAAACAGGTCATGGTGATGCTCTTGCCCGAGCCCTGGGTGTGCCAGACCACCCCGCCCTTGTGCGTGCCGCCGGGGCGCGAAGCACTCACCACTTGCTGGATGGCCGCACGTACCGCGTGAAACTGGTGATAACCGGCAATCTTCTTCACCAGCCGACCGTCATCCTCGAACAGAACGAAATAGCGCAGGTAATCGAGCAACAAGGCAGGCTGCAACACGCCGCGCATCAAGGTTTCCAGCTCGTTGAACTCGCCCAGCGGATCGACCGAGACGCCATCGATGGTGCGCCAGCGTGAGAAGCGCTCAATATCCGCCGACAGCGAGCCCATACGTGCCTCGCTGCCATCGGTAATCACCAGGATCTCGTTGTAGTGAAAGACGTCCGGAATCACCTCTTTGTAGGTCTGGACCTGATTGAACGCCTTGCTCAGGTCGGCGTTTACATCAGCCGGGTTCTTAAGCTCCAGCAACACCAAGGGCAAGCCGTTGATGAACAATATGATGTCCGGCCGGCAGGTACGCTTCGGCCCCTGAATACTGAATTGGTTGACCGCCAGCCAGTCGTTGGCGCCGATGTTTGCCCAGTCAATCAGGCGGACAAAGTCGCCGCGTGTGTCGGCGTCCCGCTGGTACTGCACCGGCACGCCGCCAACCAGCAGGCGATGGAACAGGCGATTGGCCGACAACTGCACCGGCACACCCAGATCGACTACCTGCTTGATTGCATCCTCGCGTGCAGCCAGCGGCACCTGGGGATTGAGCTTGGCGATGGCGGCGCGCAGGCGTTCCGTCAGCACGACCTGGCGATAACTCTCGCGCTGAGGGTCGCTGCCGTCATGGGCGATATCCGGCCCGTAAAGGTGCGTGTAGCCCAGTTCGCTCAGCCATTCGAGTGCTTCTTTTTCAAGCTGGTCTTCGGTCATTACTGCTCAATCCTTGATCCGTCGATTCCATCGACATGACGACAAAACATGTTCAAAAAAACTCGGTAAATCGACGGGTTACTCGGTCTGACCGGCCGGCATCACCTGCCAGTAACCCCCATTGGCCGGCCCCACGCGGCGCAGGCGGTTTTCAGACTGCAACTTGCGCAAACTTCGCTCAACCGAGCGCTCGGTGACGCCGGTCAGTGCGGCCAGTTCAGGAATGGTGATGTCGGGCCGTGCAGCAATGGCCTGCAGAATTTTCCCCGACGTTTTTACCGACTTTTTCCCCGACGTTATTTCTGTTTCTCGCGCCTTCTCCTCCAGCGCTTCGCCGAGCGCCTGCTGCAGTGCCTCCAGCATGAACTCCACGAAAGGCGTGGCCTCGGCGACCTGGTCGGCGGCGGACAGGGCGGCGTAATAAGCAGCCTGACGGTCGCGGATTACGCTTTCCGCCGGCAGCCAGGCCAGCACCGGGCGCCAGCGGCTGAGAATTAGCGTTTGCCACAAGCGGCCCATGCGACCGTTGCCATCGGCGAACGGGTGGATGAATTCGAATTCGTAATGGAACACACAACTGGCCAACAACGGGTGAACGTCAGTGGCGGCCAGCCAGCCGAGCAGATCGTCGACCAGTTGCGCCACGCGGCTGGCCGGTGGCGCCATGTGCATGAGTCGTTCCCCCCGATAAATGCCGACCCCGCCGCGACGAAAGTGGCCGGCGTCATCGATCAGACTATGCAGCAACCGGCCGTGGGCGGCCAGCAGATCGGCCCGGCTGGCAGCGTTCCAGCCGGGCATGGCTTCGTAGGCGGCGAACGCGTTGCGCACTTCCTGGATCTCACGGGGCAGCCCGAGCACACGCTTGCCGTCGAGCACGGCGGTGACCTGTTCGACGCTCAGGGTGTTGTTCTCGATGGCCAGCGACGCCTGAATGCTGCGGATGCGGTTGCCCCGGCGCAATTGCGGGGTCAGCGCTGCTTCCTCCCGCGCCGTCAGCCGGCCGACCTGCTCGGCGATTTCGGCGACCAGGGCGAGCATGTTTGGAGTGAGGGTCAGCGGCGGCTGGTAGCGCATACGTTCAGCTCCGGCGTAAAAAAAGACTTAACCCTGTGCACTCGCATTCAGGCTCCCAGACTTTCCAGCAGTTCAAGCTTGAGATCCTCTGGGAAGTCATCATCCTGAATCAGGGAAATAACCAACCGCTGCAGCAATTCTTTATACGGGGTGGGCGGTTTGCTCCTCCATCCCCCACATCTTGTGGTCACCAGTCATAGTCATGGGTCACTTGCGCTTCCGTCACAGGCCCGGTGACAACGGCTTGTTCGAGCAGTCGGCGGAATACGAGGCCGCGGCTGGCCACCACTACATATTGTAGGAGGAGGAGCAAACCGCCCACCCCGTTTCTTTATTAATCTTCCCCTCGGCCACTGCAACTACAATGTTTTCCATCTGAAAAACAAACTGCGGCACGCAATAGTCGTATCCATTCAAGCTCAGGAAATAAGCTCCCAACGTCAGGCTCGACCTCTTGTTACCGTCGCTGAAGGCGTGAAACTTGTTAATGCCAAAGATCAAATGCGTCAGCTTGGCGTAGAAAGTGGGGTAATAGTCATCGTTCTGGATGTGCTGCAAAACGCTTTCCAGTTGCCCCAGATCCTTCAGCCCCGGCAAGCCACCCGAATGCTCAATAATCCAGTCATGCACATCAACGGCATGCCGGGCATCGAAGTAAAGCGTCAGGTCGGCCATGGCCTCAACGATCCTTCAGCCGCTTGAGCACGGCCAGCAGCTTCGGGTCTGAAAGGCGCTCTTCCAGCGCCTCGCTGCGCTCTCCTAGGAAACGGTCGAAATCAGCTTCCGGCACTGCCTGAACATAGGCCTCCAGCTTCTGATGCAGCGCTTCGCGGAAGCCCAAATCGCGGCTGGCCATGCGGGTTCGGGCGTCATCTATCGAGGGCTTTAGATAGGGGCTGGCAGCGGCCTCGGCTAGCAACTGGTCGACTTCTGCGGGCTTGAGCTTGCGGCCCAATTTCTGCGCCTGCTGTTGAATGCTGACGGCCAAGCCGCTTTCAAAGCTGGCCAAGGTCTTCAGCACTTCGGCATACATCGTGTCGCGTGTGCTGTCGCCATCCGCCAAGCGCAGCACCTGCTTGTACTCACGGGCGTTTTCGCAAAAGATCGCCTTGTAGATCTTGTCCGTGTAAACCGCGTACTTGTGGTTGCCCATCTCGACATAGTCGCGCAAGGCATTGGTGAACTGCTTGCGGTAGCTATCCTCCATGAAAGCCGAAGGAAGGTAGTCCTGGTCACGCTGGTTGATGAAGCGAGTATGCCCGCCTGTGCGCTCTGCCACCACATCCAGCACGATGTCCAGCATGCGGCTACGAATGGCCTTGGCCCTCTCACTCTCAGTCACCAGCATGGCGATATTCAGCACCGCCCGGAACGTGAATACGCCCAGAGCGGGCACTTTGGCGCCGATCAAGTCGACGACACTGATGTCGTCGACTTTAGCTAACTTCATGTTTTTTAAGGCCTTTCCTTTTACAACTTGGTAGCCATTCTGCTTGAGTTCGGCTTCGTGGCTGGCCAGGTAACGGTCGATGGTGCGTTCATCCACGTCCAGCAGTTCGGCCACGTGTGATTTGAAAAAGACCACTTCTCCATCAATACACAGGCCGCCCAGAGCCAGATGCTCCTCCAGCTTGCTCAAGGCATAGCGGTTGTTGAGAACGTTGCTGCGCGCCACCGCCGAGATCGTCAGGTCTTTGCTCATGCCAAGGCGTCCTCCAATTGTTCTTGGGCTTCCGGCAGGCGCAGTTGGCCGGAGATCAGGCGGGGCAAGAGGGTGTCTCGGAGTTGGGTGAGGGTTTGGGCTAGCTCTCTGTTCGCCTTAACACGTTCCCATACAGCCTTACCGAACTGCTCAAAGGCTTCTGCAAGATCACTTGATGGCATGATAACTTTGTACTGACCAAGTTCAGCTTTGGAAAACCCCGACTGAACGGCCTTAGAACTCACGCCCTGTAAATATCTATAAAAAGAGGAGTCACTAACCATTTGGAAAGCATATTCCCGCCCGACCTGGACAGGGCATAGTTTCATCAAAGCCACGTTGTAAGAGCCACTCAGGCCTCGACAGACACGACCAAGGGAATCCTTCGCCTTGTCTCCACTAGCGGAGCCATAGCGTCCAATAAGAACGTCGTCTTCCGTGACCTTTTTTAGCTTTCCAGTGTCCGGAATATAGGTTTTGTGGGCATCGGTCGAGAAATCTCGGATCTGTAATAACCGGACATAACCATCTCTAGGCTCATCGATGAATGTTGCCGCCGGTGGTTGAGCCCCGCCTTGCAGATCGCAAGCATCAAGGAACGGAACAACCCCCCACCCCTTCGGCACCAACCCCAGCTCAGACTCTTCGAAGCTATCGGGGAACAGGGCGGCAGTGGGGGCGTCCATGCCTTCCGGCTGGCGGCCTTCGGCCTTGGCGCGCACGGGGTCGAAATCGACGAACCAGGATTTGAACAGTGCCTGAGCGATGGCTTCCAGGGTGGCGTTGGTTTCGCGTAGCAGGGTGATGCGGTCGTCGATACTACCCAAAATCGATATCACCTGATCTTGAGCAAATAAGCTTGGCGTAGCGACCAACATTTTCTTAGCCGCACCAACATTGAAGTGTTGCTGAACCGCACCAACCAGATGAGAAGAAATGTGGTGGGAAGCAGCTGAATTAATCCAATAACAAAGAAATCGTGGCCGAATTTCAGCCCCGCAACGTGCAATAACTAAGTCAGAGCAGTTGGCATCATTCAGCCACTCAGGAATGACTGCGCATGTGCCCGGCTTCCCCGTCCGAACGATGACGACATCGCCAGGACGCAATGCTGACTTTTTGATGCGCTGGTGAAACTCGGCGCTGACGAACTTCAAATCGCTAGTGTTGATACCAAAAGGGTCGACGTTCAAAGACCGCAAAAATGGAACACCATTGTCGACGTACTCCGAAGCCATTGAACCTACAAACCCGACAGTCACTTCTGTAGCTATATCCTCAAGAGGTTTTAGCGGCCACTCAGACCTCATACCCCAGCCCCCCCAGCTTCTGCCGGATCAACTGATCGAGTTCTGCGCCCTTCTGCATCTGCTCGCCGAGCTGCTGGGTGAGCCGCTGCATCTTCTCGGCAAAGGCTTCGTCGTCGTCCTCCACTTCCTCTGCACCGACATAGCGACCCGGCGTGAGTACATGGCCGTGCTCGGCGATTTCCGCCAGTTTGACGCTGCGGCAGAAGCCGGGAATGTCGGTGTAATCGCCGATCGCACCCCCCTTATCCAGCGGCTCGCCGCGCCAGTCAGCTACAGTTTGCGCGATGCGTTCGATATCGGCCTCAAGCAGCTCGATCTGCACACGGCTGACGCTGGTGCCGAGTTTGCGCGCGTCGATGAACAGCACTTCGCCGGGGCGGGCGGTTTTCTGTCTAGCGAGAAACCACAGGCAGGCGGGAATCTGCGTGTTGAAGAACAGCTGACCTGGCAGCGCGACCATCACGTCCACCACATCGGCCTCGACCATGGCCTTGCGGATGTCGCCTTCGCTGTTCTGGCCGGAGCTCATGGAGCCGTTGGCCAACACGATGCCGGCGCGGCCGTTGGGTTTGAGGTGATAGAGCATGTGTTGCAGCCAGGCGTAGTTGGCGTTGCCTTGCGGTGGCGTGCCGTAGACCCAGCGCGGGTCGCCTTCCAGGCTGCCGTGCCACCAGTCGCTGACGTTGAATGGCGGGTTGGCCAGTACGAAGTCGGCGCGCAGGTCTGAATGCTGGTTGCGGATAAAGGTATCCGCCGGCTCCTTGCCCAAATTGAAGTCGATGCCGCGAATGGCCAGGTTCATTGCCGCCAGGCGCCAGGTGGTGGGGTTGGATTCCTGGCCGTAGATGGACACGTCGCCCAGCTTGCCGCCGTGGGCTTCAATGAATTTCTCCGACTGCACGAACATGCCGCCACTGCCGCAACACGGGTCATACACCTTGCCGTGGTGCGGGTTGAGCACCGCTACCAGGGTTTTGACGATGCTGGCCGGCGTATAGAACTGCTCGCCCTTCTTGCCTTCGGCGCTGGCGAACTGGCCGAGGAAGTACTCGTAGACCTGGCCGAGCAGGTCGCGGGCCTTGTTGGCGTCGTCGCCAAAGCCGATGGTGGAGATCAGGTCCACCAGCTCGCCGAGTTTGCCGTCCGGCAATTGGGCGCGGGCGTAGCGTTTGTCGAGGATGTTCTTCAGCTTGGGGTTTTCCGCCTCGATGGCGGCCAGGGCGTCGTCGATTTTCTTGCCGATATCCACCTGTTTGGCGGCGGCACGGATGAACTCCCAACGCGCCACCTCCGGTACCCAGAACGCGTTGACCTCGCGGTAGTAGTCGCGGTCCTCCAGTTCGGCAGCGAGCAGTTCGCCATCTTTTCCAAGAGCATCGTCGCCCAGGTAGTAGTCGTCGTTCTCGTCGGCAAACTTGGCTTCCAGCTCGGCGCGGCGGCCGGCGAAGCTATCGGAGATGTACTTGAGAAAGATCAGCCCGAGCACGATGTGCTTGTACTCGGCGGCGTCCATATTGGCGCGCAGCTTGTCGGCGGTGGCCCAGAGGGTTTTCTCCATCGCCGCCAGGCTGGTGGCGGGCTGCAGTTTGACGGGTTTGGTCTTGCTTGCGGCTTGCACCAGATAATTGGCCGGCACTTCAGATACACCGGGCTCGCGACGTTCACGCGCGTTGCTCAGCGCCTGGTCCGCAAGGCTGATGCCAGTGGCCGAAACACGGGATACGGAACCGCCGCGCCCACGACCTTTGAGCAATACGCCCTGCGCTATCAGCTCATCACGAGCGGCGCGAAACTGTTCGTCACTCAATTCGGCGAACTGGCCTTGCAGACGCGAAAGCAGCGTTTGATTGCCGATGCTGCTGCCATCGGCGGGAACGGCCGCAAGCAATGCGTGCGACAACGTGGCCAAATCTGTCATGCGTAACTCCTCGTGCGCCTCCATCCTGTGGAAGCGCCGGTAAATAAACTGTGACGCGGCTTTGAGCGGACGATGCGCAGTAAGCGAAGGGATGGCGTGTAAGTCTGCACTGGCTGAACGCGTACGAGCGGAGGGCCATCCCTGGATCTACAGGCCTGCCGTGCTTTGATGCCGCCACCTTATCCATTGCCTTTGCATGGGTAAAGCTGACAATCAATCTTGCCGAGCTTACCTGCCAGGCACGCTGCACAGGGGACCAGAAAACCCACGGCCAGCGCTTCAGGTCCCGATCTAGGCTAGCGCCTGTATGGGGGGCGCAGAGCGGTTTCTATGCTGTGTATATGAACAGGTAAACTTTCAGGGCTTAGCTTGGAATGCCGAACACTGCGCGCGCTGTACCGCGGGCACCTTCAATGATACTGCACGCGCTGACCGGACAAGCCAAGAACACCACAATGCCCTCAATTGCCCCTGACAGGGTTGGGGGCTTAAGTTGATGACATTGGGCAGAAGTCATCCCCTACCAAACACTTGTTGCCAGCATCCTTCATAAATATGTGGAAGGTCGCTTGCACGAGGATCGATAGCTAACCAGGCCATGCACCTGATGCCAAAACCTCCGCTTCGCCCTGGTTTTGTCACCGGAGATGGCAAGCGTTATGCCCCACTGGACCAAGATCATCCGGGGTCATTCCTTCGGCCGGTCCGCGTCACGTGTCGGGTCGCTTCGTTCAGTAGTCAATGGGCTCGGCCAGCGCATCGCGACGTTCGCAGCATGACTTGGCTGGTTCACAGAACCTGTCGCATCACTCGGTTCTCGAGCGCCGGTGGCTTCGGTGACGTCCAAGACTTCAGGCATTGCGGCAACCGGATCGTGGTGCAGTGTGTCGGCCAAGGGGTCAGGCTGCGGGCGGCCGGGGGAAAAGCGTGATGGTTCACGGCCAGCTGTGGCATAACGAATTCGCTCAAGCCGACGCCGTTTCGCGGCTCGGCTTAGCTCGGGCGCTATGTGTGAGCCGCGTCGCGCAGCCCGAGGTGTTCCACAAACGGTCGGAAGTCCTTGTCGGAGAAAAGCAGAGGAAGCTTATGCTCAATGCAGAACGAAGCGATAATCACGTCGGCAGTTTTTCTGATGATGACGCCTTTCTTGCGCAGTTTCCGAAAGTTCTCCGCACTCCTTATCGCCATCTCCTTTCCGAGCAGTTCAAAGATCGTGAACTCTTCCAGCAAGTCTCTAGCGGTCTTGTAGTCTTTGTCGTGTCTAAATCCCTGAAGCACTTCCGTGAATATCAAATCCCCTATCGCGACAGCGCGATTGCCAAGCGTCTCATCAAGAAAGTCAGCTTCCCGGGAACCGTTTCCGCTAAAGTAGTCAATCCAGACGCTGGAATCCACGAGGATCACTGCGTATATCTCATATCGTCGAGATCCCCAGTCCATTCCAGCTTTCCTCTAAACCGCTTGATCCCTTCTTGTTTTTTCAATTTGATCAACGTCTTGAGGCCTAGCTCTACGGCTTCTCTCTTGGTTTTAAGCCCTGTCGCCTTGAGAGCGTCGTCCATCAGGTTGTCGTCAATTTCAATATTGGTTCGCATTGTTTTCAGCCTCATGGAAAGCGCCAATGTGTATAGATGACAGTATAGATACACATCAAACCGCGTCAACCGGGACGGGTTTTCCGCTGGCGCTCCAATCCCGCCCGTTACGCGGGCGTTATATTTCTTGGCGTCAACCATGTGACTTCTGAACAAACGCTTAAGGTCCGCCAAGGGTTGCTGCATACCGGGCAACAGAACCTAGGCCGCCATCTGCATGTACATGCCCTAGTGGCCGGCGGAGCCTTGACGGCGGAGGGACAGTGGCGCACTCCCACACGCGGTTTCCTGTTTCCCGTCAAGGCGCTCTCCAAGGTGTTCCGCGGGCGCCTCATGGACGGCCTGAAGCAAACCTTGACCGAACGGGATACCGTCGAATGGCGACAGGTGAAGACACGCTGCTACCAGCGTGAGTGGGTGGTCTACGCCAAGCAGCCCTTGGGCGGGCCGGCGCAGGTGCTGGACTATCTGGGCCGCTACACCCATCGGGTGGCGATCTCGAACGAGCGCATCGTCGCCATCGATCAGGGCGAGGCGGCATTGCGAGTGCGGGTCAACGACACCTCCGGCAAACGGCGCATCCTGCGTCTGCCGGGCAGCGAGTTTATCGAGCGCTTCCTCACCCATGTGCTGCCCAAAGGCTTCAAGCGCATCCGTCACTATGGGCTACTGGGGCCGGCGCACAAGGCGGCGCAACTGGCCGCCGCGCGAACGGCGCTGCAGACACCGGCTCCCCAAGCTGCGGTAGTCGAATCGGTCACAGCCTTCCTGCACCGGGTGGCCCGGCTGGAATGGTTATGCTCCCCGCCTGTCGCGCAGGACAGATGCGTATCATCGAGGTGCTGCCCGCCAGGACAAGCCGACCACCCTTGCGGGGGCCACCATGATCAAGGCGTTTCCCGCTCACGCTGCCACTGCGACGACAGTCAATGCCACCGCCGGGAACCCATGCGCCATAACGCCGACGAGGACGTCGATTTCCACCTTTCAGTCCACCCGCCGGCAGGGTTTACGGCTGGTCGACTCACTCATTTGCGGGCCAGCATCCATCCACGACTGCCATCGTCAGCCCGCGCATCCGCACAACACCCAACAAGGCCTTACAGTTCCCAAATCCATCCGTCAGCAGTAGGCGGTTCAGTTCAACAAAGTTTATCTGCCGCCCTGCACATCGTGAGCTACGCTGGCTTGGCGGGGGCGGCAGATAAACGCTGTTCGTTGGGCGCCTATAATAAAAGGTGCGAAGTCTATAGTTATCAAATAGCGTACGACCATGGCAACTGACTCAGGAGGTACAAAATGACCGACAAACAGACGTATAAAGGGAGCTGCTTCTGCGGCGCAATTCGATTATCCGTGACCGGCGAGCCGGCCGCCATGGGCTATTGTCATTGTGAGTCGTGTCGCCACTGGTCAGCGGGGCCAGTAAATGCCTTTACACTCTGGAAGCCCGAGGCCGTAAAAATTACCCAAGGTGCCGACAAAATCGGGACATACAACAAGACGCCAAACAGTTATCGGAAATGGTGCAAAATCTGCGGCGGTCACATACTAACCGAGCATCCAAACATGGGCCTGATTGATGTATACGCGGCGGTGATTCCGGATTTCCCCTACCAACCGGGTGTTCATGTCCATTACCAGGAGGCGTTCCTAAGGATAAAGGATGGATTGCCTAAGCTGAAAAATGTCCCGGAGGAAATGGGCGGCACGGGCGAAAGCATCGCAGAGTAGCCTCAGTTCGCTCGATGATGTAGCGGCCAACGAATCGTTGGAGAGGGACTTTTACTACTCAGGCTGCGCCTGCTTCGCAAAAGCCCCTCAGCTCAGGCGTTAGGCCTAGTAGAAAACCAACCATGACCGAAGAAGAGTCGCTCCACGCCGCCATCTACGAAGACGTAGAACTGCACTGGTACGACTCCCCTTGGCCTCAGTTGTTTGAAGTCGAGCGAGATCGCCTCGTATCTCTATTCCCAGGCACCATGGCATCAAGGCCGACTCGCCGAAGTTTACCAGCCGTGCAGGACGCTCTCAGCAGGCGGGTTGTCCGAGACCTGCGCTAACGGAGCCTGGACGACCGACGGGGGTGATGATCGGAATGCAGGCCTACCCTGGGCATGATTCGCCTTCGCTAGCTGAAACCTAACCCACCCAGGAAGCTTAACCACTGCCAGTCTCTCCCCATCTATTTGCTGAGTTACTAAAAGGAGGCGCTTTATACCCGGAATGAACAATTTGCTCCGATCCGTTAAGTTAGGAGCAAGCTTCAACCGTCTAGGCAAGCACAGGAATGCGACCATGCCGTAGAGCGGACGGGGCCATAGGGTCCTATGGCCCGGGTTGCGTCGCTTCGGTGCGCATCGTTGCGCCAGACGGCATCACCGATGGTCGGCTTGATGGGAACCCGACCGAAACCCCGCCGGGAGCCCTCGACAGGGCGGGCATTGCGCCCGCCTCGTCGATGATGGCTCAGATACGGAACTGCCCGACCAGGCGTTGCAGATTCTCGGCCAGGCCATTGAGTTCCCGGGAGGTCTGAGCGCCTTCGGCGGCCTCCTGCGCCACGCTGTCAACCGCATCGGCGATGTGATGAACGCTGCGGTTGATTTCTTCGGCGACCGCGGTCTGCTCCTCGGCTGCGCTGGCGATCTGGGCGTTCATAGAGTTTATGGTGCCGATCAGCGCGGCAATCGCATCCAGCGATTCGCCCGCCTGGTTGGACTGGACCCGAGTGCTTTCGCCCTGCTGCCCGGCACGGCCCATGCCTGTGACCGTCATTGCCGTGGTGTTCTGTAGGCGGTCAACCATGCCCTGAATTTCTACCGTACTCTGCTGGGTACGGCTGGCGAGCGCTCGCACCTCGTCAGCGACCACTGCGAACCCGCGGCCGGCTTCGCCGGCGCGTGCCGCTTCGATGGCGGCGTTGAGCGCCAGCAGGTTGGTCTGCTCCGCGACCGCCCGAATCACGTCAAGTACGCCTACGATGCCTTCCACATCTTTCTGCAGCCCGCCCAGCGATTCGCCGCTGTTACGCAGCTCGCCGACCAGATCGTGGATCTGCTGAATGCTGCCGTCCACGATTCGCTTGGCGCCCTGGCCCCGCTGATCCGCTTCCTGAGCGGCTTCGGCGGCGCGCTGTGCGCTCATCGCCACTTCCTGGGCAGCGGCCGACATCTCGTTGATCGCGGTCGCCACCTGATCGGTTTCATGACGCTGCGCTGCCATCGCCTGCTCGGAACGCTGCGCCTGGCTGGCGACGCTGGCAACCAGCGTAGTCAGCTGACCGGTAGTCTTCGAAACCTGTTGAACCAGGCCGTGAATCTTATCGACGAAGCGATTGAACGAGGAAGCCAGATCGCCCAGTTCGTCCTGGCTGGTAACCGGCAGGCGGTGGGTCAGATCGCCCTCACCGGAAGCCATGTCATCGAGCTTGGCCTTTATCAGCATGAGTGGTCGTAGCAGCGTGCGGCTCATGGCAGTCGCCAGCAGGGCAATCAACACCAACAACCCGAGGGCGGAGCCCACCATGACAACCAACAGTTCGTCGATATCGTCCTGAAACGATTCCCGAGCTGCCTGTACATCGCGCTCTACCCCGTCCAGGTTGAGAGACGTACCAAAGACCATTTTCCATTTCGGCAAATGCTCGGCATAACCGATCTTCGGGACTAGTGTCGTGCTGCTACCCAGCACAAAAGTGTAATCGACGTAACGGCTACCATCCATCCCGGCCCGAACGAGCTCACGAATGGCGTACTTGCCGCTGGGGTCACGATAATCGTAGAAGCTCTGCCCAATCTTGTCCTTGGTGTTGCCCTGCAGGACCCGCACGCTTTGTTCGTCGTAGCCCCAAAAATAGCCGTCCTTGCCGTAGGAGAGCGTTTCCAGAATGGCCACGGCACGGTCTCGTGCATCTGGGTCGTCCGAGGCGGAGCTGTCGTAGATGGGGGCAATCATCTTCCGAGCAAGCTGCACGTAGTTTTCCAGTTCCGCGCGGCGGTCCCGAACGAGATTTTCACGTGTCTCTGCCTCCTGCTTGGCCGCCAATTCCTGCAGCGTGAGCACGGAGATGCCGCTGAGAAGTATGGCCAGCAAGAGGATTGGACCTAACACGAGGATGAGAAGCTTCGTTTGCAGACGTAATCTGGAGAGCATTAGCTGGACCCTGAGCAGAACTTAAAGGCGGCGAAGGCGCCTGTTTTACGGCGCCAACTTATCGCACCAGCACCATCAAGGTTATCGACTAGCGAACGCCATAATTGAGGTCTGCTAGGCAAATCGACCCGCACCAGATGACGTCAGGTCTGACAGGCCGTTGAAAAACGTAGGCGAGGCAGGCAAGACAAGGCGAAAAGGACCGAGTAAGCGGACCGGACTCGCGACCGAGTTTACGGTTGTATGAGCATTCCGAGGGGCTCCCCGCCGAAGCGGGGCTCTCACTGGCCTGAACCGTTACTTCTGGCCGAGCTTCCTCAGCTCTTCGTCACGCAATTCGCGGCGCAGGATCTTGCCCACGTTGGTGGCTGGCAAGCTGTCGCGGAACTCGACGGTCTTGGGCCGCTTGTAGCCCGTGACGTTGTCATGCATGTGCTGCATGACCTGCTCCTTGGTCAGGCTCTCGCCCGGCTTGACCACTACGAACAGCTTGATCGCCTCGCCGGATCTTTCATCCGGAATGCCTATCGCCGCGCACTGCAACACACCCGGCAGGGTGGCGAGTACGTCTTCCAGCTCGTTGGGATAAACGTTGAAGCCGGACACCAGAATCATGTCCTTCTTCCGGTCGACGATGCGCATGTAGCCGTCGTCCTGGATGATGCCGATGTCGCCGGTCTTCAACCAACCGTCAGCATCCAGGATTTCATCAGTGGCATCCTGGCGCTGCCAATATCCCTTCATCACCTGAGGACCCTTGACGCAGAGTTCGCCGATTGCGCCGAGCGGAAGGTCGTTGCCTTCATCATCGATGACCTTGCACTGGGTCGACGGCATGGGGATACCGATCGTACCGATCTGGATACCGCCAAACGGGTTGACCGAGACCACCGGGCTGGTCTCGGTCATGCCGAAGCCTTCGCAGATCTCGCAGCCAGTTACTTGCTGCCAGCGCTCGGCTGCCGCCAGTTGCAAAGCCATGCCACCGGAGAAGGTGGCTTTCAGTGAAGAGAAATCCAGCTTGCGGAAGTCTTCGTTGTTGCACAGCGCCACAAACAAAGTGTTGAGACCAACAAAGCCGGTGAAACGGTACTTGCCGAGATCCTTGACGAAGGTCGGCAGGTCGCGCGGATTAGTGATCAGCACGTTGTGCGCGCCGATCAGCATCATGGTCATACAGTGAAAGGTGAAGGCATAGATATGATAGAGCGGCAGCGGCGCAACCATGGTTTCGCAACCATTAGCCAACTCGGAGCCCATCAGCGCGCGGCACTGCAACATGTTGGCGACGATGTTGCGGTGGGTCAGCATCGCTCCCTTGGCTACGCCTGTAGTACCCCCGGTGTATTGCAGGACCGCCACGTCATCCCTGGCCGGATTGGCTTCGCGCGGCGCCTTGCCGCGCCCCAGCGCCATGGCATCGGTGAACTTGACCGCCTTGGGCAAGTTGTAAGCCGGCACCATCTTCTTCACATGCTTGACCACAGCATTGACCAGCATACGTTTGACCGGCGGCAGCATGTCGCCAACTTCGGTCACCACCACGTGGTGGATGCCGGTTTTCGGCAGCACTTGTTCTGCCAGGTGGGCCATATTGGCCAGGCAGACCAGGGCCTTGGCGCCGGAATCATTGAACTGATGTTCCATCTCCCGCGCCGTGTAGAGCGGGTTGGTATTAACCACGATAAGACCCGCGCGCATGGCGCCGAACACGACGATGGGGTACTGGATAAGGTTGGGCAGCTGGACCGCGATGCGATCGCCCGGCTGCAGATCGGTGTTCTGCTGGAGATAGGCTGCGAACTCACCGGACAGTTTGTACAGCTCACCGTAGGTCAGGGTCTTGCCGAGGTTGCTGAAGGCCGGCTTGTCTGCGAACTGCTCACAGGACTGTTTGAGCACAGCCTGAATGTTCTGGTACTCATCGGGATTGATCTCGCTCTTGACCCCGACAGGATACTTATCCTTCCAGAAGTTATCGGTCATGAAACCCCACTCCTAAGCGACAGCTTTACTGCATATAGCAGCTGTTTTGTTGTGTTTTGTTAATTTTTGTACGGAAGTTCCCGCCAAAAACCGGACTGGAGGTTAGCAGTTCTGGAACTGGCCGAACAGTGTCCGGCCAGCTCAAAAGGGACACAAAGTGACCGAGCCGGATTGGCCGGTCACTTCCAGAGCGTCATCAGGCGTTGCTCGGTTCAAGCCTGATCGCGTAATTCCCGGCGAAGAATCTTGCCCACCGGTGTCATCGGAAGCGAATCTCGGAAGACCACGTGCCGTGGCACCTTGTAGCCCGTGAAGTTTTCCCCGCAATACGCCTTCAGCTCATCGACGGTCAGGCTGGCGTCGCTGCGCACAGCGAACAACTTCACGGCTTCACCGGACTTCTCGTCGGGCACGCCGATCGCTGCGCAGGCAGCCACCTTCGGGTGCGCCATGACTACGTCCTCGATCTCGTTGGGGTAGACGTTGAAGCCGGACACGATTATCAGATCCTTCTTGCGATCAACGATGCGGACGAAGCCATCGGCATCAATCACCGCGACATCACCGGTTTTAAGCCACCCTTCGACATCCAGCACCTCGGCAGTGGCGTCGGGGCGCTGCCAGTAACCCTTCATAACCTGCGGACCTTTGACGCAGAGTTCACCGCGTTCGCCGAGGGGGAGCTCGCGGCCGTCATCGTCGATCACTTTCAACGTCGTGCCCGGCACCGGCAGGCCGACGGTTCCCAGACGTGAATGTTCACCATGCGGATTGGCGCAGACCACCGGTGAAGTTTCGGTCAAGCCATAGCCTTCGGTCACAGTGACGCCGGTCATGCCCTTCCAGCGCTCGGCTACCGCGGAAACCAGCGCCGTGCCGCCTGAGTTGGTGCCTTTGAGCGAGGCGAAGTTGATTTTCTTGAATTCAGGATGCGACATGAGCGCGACGAACAACGTATTCAGTCCGAGGAAGGCCGTGAACTCCCACTTCTGCAGCTCCTTGACGAAACCATCAATGTCGCGAGGATTGGTGATCAACACATTATGGTTGCCGGTCACCATCATGCACATGCAGTTAACCGTGAAGGCGTAGATGTGGTACAGCGGCAGCGGCGCGATCATGATTTCCTGCCCTTCCTTGATGATCGTGTGCCCTTGCTCGTCCAGCTGCTGCATGTTGGCGTGAACCTGCTGCATGTTCGCCACCAGGTTGCCATGGGTCAGCATGGCGCCTTTGGCCACCCCAGTCGTGCCGCCGGTGTATTGCAGGACTGCAATATCGTCCAGCGTCTGCGCAACCGGCTTGAGGCCATGCCGCCCGCCATCACGCAGCACCTGCTTGAACGACACGGACTGCGGCAGGCTGTAAGCCGGCACCATCTTCTTCACATGCTTGACGGCGGCATTGACCAACAGCCCCTTGAGCGACGGCAGCATGTCGCCGATACGCGCCTCGATGAGGACCTCGATACCGGTGTCGGGTACAACCTCCTGCACGAGCTTCCCGAAGGTATTCAGGTACACCAGTGCCCGCGCGCCGGAATCCTTGAACTGCTGGCGCATCTCCCGCGCGGTATACAGCGGGTTGGTATTGACCACGATAAGCCCGGCGCGCAACGCACCGAACACAGCGATGGGGTATTGCAACAGGTTGGGCATCTGCACTGCGATGCGGTCACCGGGCTGCAGGTCGGTGTGATTTTGTAGCCAGCCCGCGAAAGCCGCCGAGTAACGTTCCAGGTCCGCATAGGTCAGCGTCACACCCATATTGCTGAAAGCGGGACGGTCTGCGTGAGTCTTGCAGGAGCGCTCGAATACTTCCACCACCGAGCGAAAGCCGCCCAGGCCCACGTCGTTGGGCACACCAGCGGGGCGTTTGTCGTTCCAGAAGTCAGGTTGCATTGTTATTGGCCTCTATACCTGAGAGTGTCTGGCCCACTCGCGGCGGGCTATGGCGAACTTACCAGCTGCGCTGTGCCGCGCAATAGCGAGGCGGGTGTAATCAGTGATGTGAATCTCCAGCCACTGGCCCTGGAACAGGACAACCCCGCCGCAGACCTCTAGAATGCAGCCACCCAAGCGCCCGCACCGGCGCGCCCGCCATCACCTGCCGCGGCTTCTGTCGAGGCTGGGCCTATCGTCCGTTTCCGTATTCCGAGGTTTACGCATGAGCACATTGAGCAATACCCCCTACGCCGATCTGGAGGTGGGCCAGAAGGCCACCTACAGCAAGACCGTAGAAGAACGCGACATTCAATTGTTCGCCGCAATGTCAGGTGACCACAACCCGGTCCACCTGGATGCCGAATTCGCCGCCTCGACGATCTTCCGTGAGCGCATCGCACATGGCATGTTCAGCGGCGCACTGATCAGCGCAGCCGTGGCGTGCGAGTTGCCCGGACCGGGCACCATCTATCTCGGCCAGACGATGCGTTTCGCCCTGCCGGTCAAGCTTGGCGATACCTTGACCGTGCGCTTGGAGATTCTCGAGAAGCTGCCAAAGTTTCGCGTCCGCGTCGCCACCCAGGTTTTCAACCAGCGCGACGAGATGGTCGTTGACGGCGAGGCCGAAATCCTCGCCCCGCGCAAGGCACAGACCGTCGAAATCAAAGCCCTGCCCCCGGTCACAATTGGCTGAGGCAACGAAGATCGTTGGAGTCTTCCGCCGGACACGCCCACCGCTTGACGGCTCCTGAACCATGCAGGGCCACGCACGAGGGCGCCTGATTGTCGCCCTTCGGCAATTGACTGGCCCAGCGACATGAGGCGCATCGGTACCCCGGGGAGCAGCCTTCGAGCGACACGCCAAGACGCCAAGCCACGGTGTGCCAATGAATCCATCGCCCGCCCGGAACCCGTGACCGTGCTCATGCAACCCCAGCGCCATGCCTGGCGCACCGAAAAAAAAAGGCGACCTAAGTCGCCCAAATGCCTTGCGTGCTCCTTACCTCCAGCCGGATCACCGCTTCTTATGCGCGTCCCGCCAGATGAAATATCCGAAACCGCCGAGGAAGGCGACCATAAGGCCGACCGTGACCACCCCTGCGAGCACCACATTATCGACGAACATGATTTCCTTACCTCCAAGCTGTTTCGCTATCTGATGGCTGCATAGTCTTCCTCCCTGCCGATAAAAAAATTGACCGACATCAATCGCTGCGGAGCCTTTGAACAAAGGCTCCGCGGGAGCTGATCTGGATCAAAAAAACGGGGTGTCAGAAAAGGTGCTGCGGGACAGAAGCCACGCTTGGCTTGGAAACGGACGGTCAGAGGCCTGTCAGCGCTTTTTCGGCTTGGCCTTGGGCTTCTTCTTCGGCTTGCTCAGCGGTAGCACTTGCTCGAAGGCCTGGCGCATCTCGACGAGTCGCTTTTCCTTGATGTCATGGATGCGCTTTTCACGTTCGGCGCTGAAGTCGATCAGCTTTTCGTCACTGCTCATAGGATGGGCTCGCGGATGATCTGGCGGAAAGTCAGGTTGAGGCGCGGTGCTCGGACCTTTCGTGTTCTGGCGATCTGGTGCTGCCAATGATGCTGCGTGAGACCGCTCATGACCAGCAGCGATCCATGCTCGAGCTCGACGGAGTGCGCAATCCGGCTGGTTCCCTTGCGACGAAAATCGAAACGCCGCGTTGCGCCCAGATTGAGCGAGACTACCAGCGGCTGATGGCCGAGCTCTCGCTCGTCATCGCTGTGCCAGCCCATGGCGTCTTGCCCGTCGCGATAGAAATTGAGCAGCGCACCGTTCAATGACTGGTCGACCTGCTGTTCCAGCTGGTGGCGGATACCGGCCAGCAGTGGCGTCCAGGCAAGTGGTTGGTGAGTGAGGCCTGAATACCGATAAAGCGCGTCGGCATCGCCATACCAGGCGACCAGTCGCGGCACGGCGATGCCGCGGCCATAGAGTTTGAGCTGTGGTTGGGACCATGGCGTCTGTGCTGAAAGCTCCGCAAGCCATTGATCAGCCAGACCTGCTTCGACCCATTGCGGGAAGTAGCGCAGATCCGCGTCTGGCAGCTCGATCACCTCGCTGTTGGCTGCCCCAGGCAGCTCAAACCTCGACATCCACCCATAGCCCCTGTCGCGGAAGCTCTTCAAGGGCGGCCTGATCCTCTTCGGCGGTCTCGCCTTCGGCCAGCTCCTGAGCGGTATAGCCACGACGATGCTGTCGCCTGCGTTGCTCGTCGCCCAGCATCTGCGCGGCTTCCTGCGGGTGACGACGATCGAGCCCCACCGAGCTTTCGTTGGCGCTCGGCTGAACGGGCGTCACCGGCGCGATATCAGGTCTCGGTTTGACCACGTCCTGTTGCGCGGTCACCTGGACTGCACCGGGTGGAATAACTGGCAGCATCTGTGCTCTCCAAAAGCAACGCCAAGATCAAGGGCCATTCAGGCGGCCCTGAACCAACCGAACGCTTAACCTGCTGTCGACTTTAACAGCAACGCTACACTGACTGGCGCGGCATCTATCGTCGCTCTATCGGCAGTGTTCCGTTAATATAGCGGGCTTTTTTACAGCGGGAGTCAGGGCATGGCGCAGCAGTATCTACCGGGGCAACGCTGGATCAGCGACAGCGAAGCGGAACTCGGTCTGGGAACCATCCTGATGCAAGATGGCCGCATGCTCACCGTGCTCTATCCCGCAACGGGCGAAACCCGCCAGTACGCTGCTCGCAGCGCCCCGCTGACCCGTGTGCGTTTTGTTCCGGGCGACGAGATCACCCATTTCGAAGGCTGGAAGATGACCGTGCGCGAGGTCGACGATGTCGACGGCCTGCTGGTTTATCACGGCCTGACCGCACAGAGCGAAGCCCGCACGCTGCCGGAAACCCAGCTGTCGAACTTCATCCAGTTCCGCCTCGCCAGCGACCGCCTGTTCGCCGGCCAGATCGACCCGCTGAACTGGTTCAAGCTGCGTTACCACACCCTGGAAAACCAGAGCAAACAGCTGACGTCCTCGCTGTGGGGCCTGGGTGGCGTGCGCGCGCAACCCATCGCGCACCAGTTGCACATCGCCCGTGAAGTCGCTGACCGCATCGCCCCGCGCGTTTTGCTCGCGGACGAAGTGGGCTTGGGCAAGACCATCGAAGCCGGCCTGGTGATCCATCGCCAACTGCTCTCTGGCCGCGCCAAGCGCGTGTTGATCCTGGTCCCGGAAAATCTTCAGCATCAGTGGCTGGTGGAAATGCGCCGCCGCTTCAACCTGCAGGTTGCCCTGTTCGATGACGAGCGTTTCATCGAAAGCGATGCCAGCAACCCGTTCGAAGACACCCAGCTGGCACTGGTGTCGCTGGAATGGCTGAAAGACGACGAGCGCGCGCAGGACGCTGCCTTTGCCGCCGGCTGGGACCTGCTGGTGGTGGACGAAGCGCATCACCTGGTCTGGCATCCGCAAAACGCCAGCGCCGAATACAAGCTGGTCGAGCAACTGGCCGAAGTGATTCCCGGCGTCTTGCTGCTGACCGCGACGCCCGAGCAACTCGGTCAGGAAAGCCACTTCGCACGCCTGCGTCTGCTGGACCCGAACCGTTTCCATGACCTCGAAGCCTTCCGCGCCGAGAGCGCCAGCTACCAGCCGGTGGCCCGCGCGGTGCAGGAACTGCTGGACGAGGATCGCCTGTCGCAGGAAGCGCACCAGACCATCCATGACTTCCTCGGCGTCGAAGGTGAAGCCCTGCTCGCCGCGGCGACCGATGGCGACATCGAAGCCAGCAACCGCCTGATCCGCGAGCTGCTCGACCGTCACGGCACCGGACGTCTGCTGTTTCGTAACACCCGCGCCGCCGTGCGCGGTTTTCCCGAGCGCCGGCTGCATCCGTATCCGCTGCCCTGCCCTGCCGAGTACCTGGAGCTGCCGCTGGGTGAGCACGCCGAGCTCTACCCGGAAGTCAGCTTCCAGACCCAGCAGGAAGAGCCGGACGCGCAGAACCGCTGGTGGACCTTCGACCCGCGCGTCGAGTGGCTGATCGACACCCTGAAGATGCTGAAGAAGTTCAAGGTGCTGGTCATCTGCGCCCACGCCGAGACCGCGCTGGATCTGGAAGACGCCTTGCGCGTGCGCTCCGGCATTCCGGCCACCGTGTTCCACGAAGGCATGAGCATCCTCGAGCGCGATCGCGCCGCCGCCTACTTCGCTGACGAGGAGTTCGGCGCGCAGGTGCTGATCTGTTCCGAGATCGGCAGCGAGGGCCGCAACTTCCAGTTCGCGCATCACCTGGTGCTGTTCGATCTGCCGGCGCACCCGGACCTGCTGGAGCAGCGCATCGGCCGTCTCGACCGGATCGGTCAGGCGCATGTCATCCAGCTGCACGTGCCCTACCTGGAAACCAGCCCGCAGGAACGCCTGTTCAAGTGGTACCACGAGGCGCTGAACGCCTTCCTCAACACCTGCCCGACCGGCAACGCCCTGCAGCATCAGTTCGGGCCGCGCCTGTTGAACCAGCTGGAAGAAGGTGACGACGACGAGTTTCAGACATTCATCGAAGAGGTCCGCGCCGAGCGCCAGCGCCTCGAAGCCGACCTGCATGCCGGCCGCGACCGCCTGCTGGAACTCAACTCGGGCGGCGGCGAACAAGGCAAGGCGCTGGTCGAAGCCATCGAAGAGCAAGACGACCAGTTCGCCCTGCCGATCTACATGGAAGAACTGTTCGACGCCTTTGGCATCGACAGCGAAGACCATTCCGAGAACGCACTGATCTTGCGCCCCAGCGAGAAGATGCTCGACGCCAGCTTCCCACTCGGCGACGACGAAGCCGTGACCGTCACCTATGATCGCGAGCAGGCGCTGGCCCGCGAAGACATGCAGTTCCTGACCTGGGAACACCCCATGGTCCAGGGCGGCATGGATCTCGTGCTGTCCGGCTCCATGGGTAACACCGCCGTGGCGCTGATCAAGAACAAAGCGCTCAAGCCCGGTACCGTGCTGCTGGAACTGCTCTATGTCAGCGAAGTCGTGGCGCCGCGAGCGCTGCAGCTGAACCGCTTCCTGCCACCACTGGCGCTGCGCTGCCTGCTGGACTCGAACGGCAACGACCTGGCGCCCAAAGTCGCGTTCGAGACGCTGACCGATCAGTTGGAAAGCGTCCCGCGCGCCAGCGCAAACAAGTTCATCCAGGCCCAGCGCGATGTGTTGGCGGTGCAGATTGCCGATGCCGAAGCCAAGATCGCCCCGCGTCATAGCGAGCGTGTCGCCGAAGCGCAACACCGGCTGAAGGCCAGCCTCGACGAAGAGCTGGCGCGGCTGACCGCGTTGCAGGCAGTCAATCCGAGCGTGCGCGACAGCGAGATCGAAGCCCTGCGCAAGCAGCGCGAAGAAGGTCTGGCCATGTTGGAGAAAGCCGGACTGCGCCTGGAGGCGATTCGGGTGTTGGTGGCGGGGTAATTTAGCTGCCAGACGTAGGATGGGTGCAACCCATCGAGCGCGCGTGATGGGTTGCACCCATCCTACGGTCTGGACTCGCCCCGCCTGTCAACCTTCTGCTTTTTGAACACCGCAACCCGGTTGCATCTAGGTATCTTCAGTGGCTAGGAGTGGTTCGTCGTTGGCTATTTTGATAGATGCCACCGTGGCGCTTTGACGCCTCGGCGAGCGCGAGTCCATCCTACGGGGCCAGGCCTGGAGATCCACCCGCCGCCCCAGCTCCACCCGGCTTCGCCCCGAGGCGGCTGTTACCGCCGCGCCACCGCCAGCAGTTGCCTGGCCTTGCGCTGGTCGTCTTCGTCCAGCTCCGCGAGCAGCTCCGGTTTTCCGGCAATCAGCAACGCCAGGGGTACACCGTCACGATAGAGGATGCGGTTGCCGGCAGTAGCGGGTATGCGCTCGCCAGGCAGCAGCGTGCCGACCTGATTCAACGGGTCGACCGCCGATACGGCGATCATCTCGCCGGCCAGCGGTCGCTTGCGCACCTCACGCAGCAGGCCAACCGCTTCGGGCAAGGCGAACTGTTCGCCCGCCACGCCCGCCACGAAACGCCCGCCGCGAATGTGTCCACGCGCTTCGAGCCGATGGTAGACCCGCAGAAGATCCCGCCAGGGCGGCAGCCAATCCGCCTCCCGGTCCAGCAAGCGCCAAAACACCACACCGTAGCGACGCAGCAAGGTCAGCGCAATGTGCTCCAGCGCTTCGGGGTCGAGCGCGGGCCGGCGCGCCGAGGTCTCGATCGGCGCCGGCGTGCCTTTGCGCACCAGCGCCCAACGGCCGGCATCAGCCATGCCGCCGATGAATGCGCCGCCGCGGCTCTGTCGGGTGCTGCGTGAACGCTTCGCAGCGGGCGCTAGTAGCGCCCGCAGACCGGCGAAGCTGTCCGCATTGACCAGCCCTACCGCGACCAGCTCACCCAGGGCATCCTCCAGTTCGCTGCGCAACAGGCGTGCGTCCTGCTGGAGTTCGTCGAAGAACAAAGCACCCTGAGTTTGCAGCGTTTCGAATACCCGCTGCGCGCGCGAGGACAGTTCCGGCTGCGGCGCGTCGCTGGCCAGCACGTACCAGGCCGCCAGTTGCCGACGCGGCAGCAAGACGATCGGCGTGCCGCGCACCGGCCCGCTGCTGGCCTTGATCCGGCCGGCCAGGCGCGTCCAGACGATGCGCCCGGAGCGACATAACTCGTCCAGCCACGGCCCTCCGTAATCGTTCAGTCGCGCCGGCAACAGATCGCTTTCCCATGCGCCGGCAGCGGCCTGGAAGCCTTCAAGCTGCTCAACTACCGGGCCGAGCGCGTCACGTCCCTGCATCCGCGTGGCCTCGGATAGGTGCTGCCAGTCGAACAGGAATCGCATGAAGTCGGCGCGTTCCACCGGCTCGATTTCACGGCGCAGGCGCTTGACCGTGTAACGGTGGATGCGCGCCAGCAGGTGCCGCTCGCACCATTCATCTTCACGTGCGCCAGGCGTGAAGCGACCGCGCAACACATAGCCTTCGGATTCCAGGCGCGTCAGCGCCAGCGCAACCGCCGACGCCGGCAAGGCCAGCGGCCGGGCGATCAGCGGTACCGGCAAGGGGCCGAAGCCGGTCAGGCGCGCGCGGATCAGCTCGACCAGCGCGGCGTCTTCGCTCGATTGCTGATCGAAGCCCGGCAACGGCTCGAGCACCGGCTCGCAACGAGCGCTGGGATAGATCGACTGCAAGAGCGCCAGATGCTCGATGGGTAACCAGAGCGCGCGATCCTGCGCGACCAGCATCCGCGTCGCGCGCCCGCCACGAGCCAGTTCGCTCAGCCAGGCCAGGCATTGGGGATCGGCCTGCGCTTCCACTTCAGCGATGCAGCCGAGCCCCGTCAGCGCTTCGTGCAACTCGTCCGGAGTGCGTGCCTGGGGCCAGGCTTCCTCGTCCACCGCCTGGATCGCAGCGGCATCCAGCGCGCCGAGGTCGTCGGAAGATTCAGGGTCGGTCCAGCGGCGATTGAGCACGGCCTGGGTTCGGCGCTCTTCCAGTGGTGCATCGTCGAGAAAGGCGTACGGCCGCGCGCCCAGCACTTCCATGGCCAGCGGCGACGGTGCCGGCAGATCGCGGGCCAGCAGCTCGATTTGGCCCGCCTCGATGCGCCGCAACAGCGCCAGCCAGCCCTCGCTGTCCATGGCCTCGTGCAGGCAGTCATCGAGCGTCTGTGCAACCAGCGGATGATCCGGCACCTCCCGCTCGCCGACGATGTTCTCCAGGCAGGCGACCTGGTCCGGGAACACGGTGGCAAGCAGGTCTTCACTCTTCATTCGCTGCAGTTGCGGCGCCACCTTGCGCCCGCCGGCCATCCGCGGTAGCGCCAGCGCGGTAGTTGCGTTCCAACGCCAGCGCACACCGAAAAGCGGCGCATCGAGCAGTGCCTGGATCAGCACCGCCTCGGCGCTGTCAGGGTGCAGGTAGCGCCACACCTCATCGAGCGGGAAGCTGTGACTGGTGGACAGCGAAAAGATGATCGCATCCTCGGTCGCCGCGGCCTGGAGCTCGAAGTTGAAGGTGCGGCAGAAGCGCTTGCGCAGCGCCAGGCCCCAGGCACGGTTGATCCGACTGCCGAACGGCGAATGGATGACCAACTGGGTGCCGCCGGATTCGTCGAAGAAGCGCTCCATGATCAACCGTTGCTGCGTCGGCAGCGCGCCCAGCGCGGAACGGGCGCGCGCCAGGTACTCGACGATCTGCCGAGCCGCGGCGTCCGGCAGGCCGAGGATGCCGGTGAGCCAGTCGATGGCAAGCTGCAGCCGTGAGGAGCCCGCTGAAGCATCGGCACCTTCCGCTTTTGTAGCAGCTAGCTTGCTGGCGATCCTTGGCTGCGTAAAAGCATCGCCAGCAAGCTGGCTCCTACGGGATTCGGCGTCGGCCAGACGCTGGTCAACCTCCCCCCGCAACCTCGCCACGGCCGCCGAAAGCTCATTGCTGCGCCCTGGCGCTTCGCCCAGCCAGAACGGAATGTTCGGCGGTTGGCCCTGAGCATCTTCAACCCGCACCCGCCCCGCCTCGATCCTGATGATGCGGTAGGCCGTATTGCCGAGCTGGAAGACATCACCGGCCAGGCTCTCGACGGCAAAATCCTCGTTGACCGTGCCGATGTTGAAGCCCTGGGGTTCGAGCAGGACCGAATAGTCGGCGTTGTCAGCGATGGTGCCGCCGGAGGTCAGCGCGGTCAGACGGCTGCCGCGTCGTCCGCGAAGGCTGCGGTTGACCGAGTCACGGTGCAGATAGGCGCCGCGCGCACCGTGACGGGTGGTGTAGCCCTTGGCGAGCATTGCCAGCAGCGCCTGATAGTCCGCCTCGCTCAATTGTGCATACGGCATGGCCCGGCGAATCAGCGTCAGCAGCGCCTCCTCCTGCCATTCCTGGCACGACACCTCGGCCACGATCTGCTGCGCCAGCACGTCCAGTGGCGCCTTGGGAATCACCAAGGTATCCAGCTCACCGCGACGCACGCTGTCGAGCAAGGCAGCGCATTCGATCAGGTCATCGCGTGAGCTGGGGAACAGACGCCCCTTGGACACGCCCCCGACCTGATGCCCGGCGCGCCCGACGCGTTGCAGGAAGGCGGAAATCGAGCGCGGCGAGCCCAGCTGGCAGACCAGTTCGACATCACCGATATCGATGCCCAACTCCAGCGAAGCAGTAGCCACCAGCACCCTTAGTTCGCCGCGCTTGAGCCGCTGCTCGGCATCCAGCCGTTGTTCGCGCGCCAGGCTGCCGTGATGGGCGGCGACCACTGCGTTGCCGAGACGCTCACTGAGGTGCCGCGCGGCCCGTTCGGCCATGCGCCGGGTGTTGACGAAAACCAGGGTGGTCCGATGTTCAGCCGCCAACGCGGCAAGCCGGTCGTACACCAGCGCCCAGACATCGTTGCTCATTACCGCTTCCAGCGGGACCGGTGGCACCTCCAGCGCCAGGTCACGCGCTCGGCCGTGGCCCACATCGACGATTTCGCAGCGGCGCCCCGCACCGACCAGAAAATCCGCCACGGCCTCGATGGGTTTCTGTGTTGCCGACAGGCCGACCCGCACCAGCGGACGCGCGCACAACGCCTCCAGCCGTTCCAGCGACAGCGCCAGATGGCTGCCACGCTTGTTACTGGCGATGGCATGAATCTCATCGACGATCACGCTGCGCACACCGGCCAGCATTTGCCGACCGGATTCGGAGCCGAGCAGCACATAAAGCGATTCCGGCGTGGTCACCAGAATATGCGGCACCCGCTTGCGCATCGCCGCGCGCTCGGCCTGCGGCGTGTCGCCGGTGCGCACGGCGGTGCGAATTTCCAGCGGTGGCAGACCGAGCGCTTGCAACTGCGCGGAGATACCCGCCAGCGGCTGTTCCAGATTGACGTGGATATCGTTGGACAACGCCTTGAGCGGCGAGACGTAGAGTACCGAGGTCTGGTCCGGGAGACCGCCTTCGGCAACGCCCTGCTGCACCAGTTGGTCGATGGCGGCGAGAAAGGCCGTGAGCGTCTTGCCCGAGCCAGTCGGCGCTGCTACCAGCGTCGACTGACCGGCGCGTATCAGAGGCCAGGCGCGGGCCTGAGCGGGAGTCGGCGCCGGAAAGCTGCGACCGAACCAGCCGGCCACGGCAGGGTGGAACGCAGCCAGCGCTGCATGGACGAGAGAGTCTGTCATCTCCTGAATATGCTGCCGCAGCGGCTCGTCCACAAGGCCGGCTCGGCACATCCCGTCGCGTCAAAGGAAACGGCAGCGCCGCTTGGCGGTCCACTTCATACAGCCCGAAGTCGGAGAACCCCATGAGCAACCAAGCCTTGAACCTGGACGAAGCGATGCAGCTCGTTTCAGAAGCCTTTCTGCCTTGCGGTTGCGTGACCAGCGCCAACCCTGACGACGACAGCTTCGGCTTTACCGTGATGTCGGGCAGCGGTACCGAAGTGCTACGCGTTGCCAGCGTGTCACGCGAGGAATACACCCGCCCACAGCGCCTCGGCAGCGTCATCGAGCAAGCCAGGCTGGATGTCGAAGACAAGGATCAGCGCCTCGAGCCCTGGACCATGCCAGCCCTCGATGACGACACCGGCATCCCCGAAACCCCACCGAACTATTGAGGCTTCTGCCAGCTGACGAGGACGACCATGAGCGATCCGGTACTTCTGATCACCGGTGCCTCCTCCGGGATAGGCGCCGCCACTGCCCGCCTCGCGGCCGAGGCCGGGTACCGCGTTGCCCTCGCCTCGCGCGCCGAGGACAAGCTGAGGCGGCTGGTGAATGAGCTTGGCGGCCCCGAGCGCGCGCGGGCGATCCGCTGTGACGTGAAGGAATACGCCGAACAACAGGCCATGGTGGAGCAGGTACTTGTTCATTTCGGCCAGCTCGATGCGGTCTACGCCAATGCCGGCATGCCGGGCAGCGAAGGCGGCTTCAGTGGCGCCGATCCCGCGGTCTGGCGCGAGATGCTGCTGACCAACGTCTACGGCGTCGGCCTGACCCTGCGCTGCAGCCTCGAAGCGCTCAAGGCCAGCCGTGGCCATCTGCTGCTGACCGGCTCAGCCGCGGGCCGCTTCGTGATCCCCGGCTCCATGTACAGCGCCAGCAAATGGGCGGTGACCGGCATGGGCCTGAGCGTGCGTGAAGAGTTGCGCGGCACCGGCGTGCGCGTCACGCTGATCGAACCGGGCATGGTCGATACACCGCTGTTCGACCAGCCGCCCCCCTATGCGCTACAGCCCGACGACATTGCTCGCGCGGTGGTCTATGCGCTGTCGCAACCAGGCCATGTGGACGTCAATGAGATTCTGATCCGGCCAGTCCCGCCGGTCGAGACCGATTAGCCGGTCGGTTTTTTCAAATTGGACCGATCAAGCTGTGGAACAGCAGACAATGGAAGGCGGATGAGCGTCGAGCGGCCCGACGATTCGACGCAGGGCTGCTTTCATGAATAACTTGAAGAGGCGACCAGCCACACGCCGCAGAAACTTTTGCGCCTCGCTTCGGGTCGCTTATAGAGGCGGTTATTGGCCGCTCCATGCATCGATCGGGGGGATGCCCATGGGTAACCTGGCACAACAGCCGAAACAGCAACCGGCCCTGGCCGATATGGATCACCTGCTGCAGCGCTTCCAGCAGGTTCGCGCCACCAGTGAAGCAATTTGTGCACCGCTGCAGATCGAAGACTACGTCATCCAGAGCATGCCCGACGTCAGCCCGCCGAAATGGCACCTGGCGCACATCAGCTGGTTTTTCGAGGCATTTCTGCTCAAGCCTTATCTGCCAGGCTACAAGCCACTGAATGCGGCTTACGACCACCTGTTCAATTCCTACTACGAAACCCACAGCACGCCGTTCCCACGGGTTCAGCGCGGGCTGATCTCGCGCCCTGGCGTAGAGGACGTCTACCGGTTCCGCCAGCATGTCGACCGGGCGATGGGTGAGCTGCTGACCCATCCGCCACACCAGCACGCCGCCGAGATCATGCACCGGGTCGAGCTGGGCTTGCAGCACGAGCAGCAGCATCAGGAATTGCTGTTGATGGACATCAAGCACATCCTTGCGCAGAACCCGCTGCACCCTGTCTATCGCAGCGACTTGAAACCTGCACCCGCACTGCATAACGACCGTGTTCGCTGGCACAGCTATGCCGGTGGCGTGCGGCATATCGGCCATGCTGGCGGTGGCTTCGCCTTTGATTGCGAGACGCCGCGACACCGCCAATTCGTCGAAGATTTTCAGCTGGCCGACCGCTTGGTCAGCAACCGCGAGTACCTGTCGTTCATCGCAGACGGTGGCTACGCGCGAAGCGAACTCTGGTTATCCGATGGCTGGGCGCATATCCGCCAGCACGGCTGGAACGCGCCGCTGTATTGGCATCGTGAGGACGGCGGCTGGTGCGAAATGACACTTGCCGGATTGCAGCCACTGGACCTGGAAGCGCCCGTCTGCCACATCAGCTTCTATGAAGCGGACGCTTATGCACGCTGGGCCGACGCCAGGCTGCCCACGGAAGCCGAATGGGAGGTCGCCGCCACCGACCAGCCACGGCGCGGCAACTTTCTGGAAAGCGACCATCTGCAACCTGTTTGTGCCAGCGTGCCGCATGAGGGGCCGGCGCAGTTGTTCGGTGATGTCTGGGAATGGACCGCCAGCGCCTATCGGCCCTACCCCGGCTTCCATCCGCTGGAAGGCAGCCTGGGCGAATACAACGGCAAGTTCATGTCCGGTCAGATGGTCTTGCGCGGCGGTTGTTGCGCCACACCTGAGGCGCACATCCGCGCCACCTACCGCAACTTTTTTCAGCCGGCGATGCGCTGGCAATTCGCCGGGCTGCGCCTGGCCAGGGAGCTATGAAACATGGCACTAGCCGTACATTTTCATGATCAGACGCAGCCGACCCACGACAGCTCCCTGCGCGACGAGGCACTGGAGGGTTTCGCCGCATCGCCGAAGCACATCTCGCCGAAGTTTTTCTACGACCGACGCGGCTCGGAGCTGTTCGAGCAGATCTGTCTGCAGCCCGAATACTACGTGACCCGCACCGAGGAAAAGATCCTCGCCAACGCGGCAAACGAGATACTGCAAATCGCCGGCCCACAGACCGACCTGATCGAGCTGGGCAGCGGCGCCAGCCGCAAGGTACGCCTGCTGCTCGAGGGGCTGCGGCCGGTCAGTTACCTCGGCATCGATATTTCTGAAGACTTCCTGCTCACGAGTACTCAGCGCCTCGCCGCAGACTACCCCTGGCTCGAAGTGCACGCAGCCTGCGCAGATTTCTCAGACGAGCTGAAGCTGCCGGACGATTTTACCTTGCACCATCCGCTGGTGTTTTTTCCGGGCTCGAGCATCGGCAATTTCACCCCGCTGCAAGCGCGCAAACTGCTCGGGCACCTGCATGCAATCCTGCCGCCGGGCGGTGGCCTGTTGATTGGCGTCGATCTGGTCAAGGACCGCAGCGTGCTGGAGGCGGCTTATAACGATCGCGCCCACGTCACGGCCGCGTTCAACCTCAACCTGTTGCAGCGCATCCGCCAGGAGCTCGATAGTGATATCGACCCGTCGCGTTTTGCCCACCGGGCGTTTTTCAACGAGCAGGACTCGCGGATAGAGATGCACCTGGTCAGCCGTGAGGCGCAGGACGTGATGATCGAGGGCCAGCGCTTCCATTTCGAAGCGGGTGAAAGCCTGCATACCGAGAACTCCTACAAGTACACCTTGCAGTCGTTTGCCGACCTGGCCAATAGCGCCGGCTTCGACTGCAGCGGTCAATGGACCGACGCTCAGGATTTGTTCAGCGTGCACTACCTGCAACGTCGTCCATGAGGCTCAGCACCCAATACGTATCCGCCCTCGCGCTTGGCCTTGGCAGCTGCTGCCGAGGTACAACCGCTGCGACTCAAAGACCTCTTTCCTTCGCTGTATTCACCATACAATGACCGCCTCTGGTTCGTCATGGAAAGCTCCTCTTGCGAGGCAGGAGATCAAATTGTGGCCCCGGATCGTCGAGGCGGACTCCTCGGCGTAGGGGCTTCGTCCAACAACCGCCCCAACACCCTCCCCAAAACCTGCGTGCCCTCGCCGATCCGGGCGGCGTCGATGGCGTGAAAGCCCAAGCGCATGAAATTCGCCGGGGAGCCTCGTTGAAGAAGAATTGCGCGCCTGCCTCGAACAGCACGCCCTGCTGTGCGGCGGCCCAGGCCAGGCGCTGGGTGTCGACACCGTCCGGGGCCTGGAGCCAGAAGGCGCTGGCGCCGGGACTGCCCATCGGCTGGCAACCGGGCAGCTCATCGTCGAGTGCCAGGCGCAGGGTATCGCGGCGACGGCGGTGCTCGCCGCGAAAGCGCCGCAGATGCGAATCGTAGTGTCCCTGGGCCAGAATCTCGACAAGCATGCGTTGGTTGTTGAGTGGCGGATGGCGATACATCAGGCGACGCAGCGCGCGCAACTCGTCGAGCAGTTCGGCATCGGCGACCAGATAGCCGATGCGCAGCCCCAGGGCGAAGGCTTTCGACAGGTTGCATTCCGATGGAGGCGTTGGTGGTGGTCATTGCTCTCTATTGGGCGATCAGCATCTGCCTGGAACGGGCGCTCAAGTGGGCGAGCCGGTTCGATGCCAAACGAGGGTTCGAACATGTCTGACGGCAACTGGCTGCTGCTCTTGACGGTCTGACGCAGTAAGCTCCCCGGGTCGGCCGCGTACGGCCCGCCTACCCGAACAGACAAGAGGTCCCTGCATGAACAACGTGGTTTTCATCACGGGCGCGACATCCGGCTTCGGCCGCGCCACCGCCCGCCGCTTTGCCGAGGCCGGCTGGGCGCTGGTTCTGACCGGACGCCGCCAGGAGCGGCTCGAGGCGCTGAAGCAAGAGCTGTCAGCCAAGGTCCCGGTGCATATCGCTGCGCTCGACGTACGCGACGCCGAGGCGGTGAAGCAGGTCGTCGCCGAGCTGCCCGAAGGCTTTCGCCAGGTCAAGTCGCTGGTCAACAACGCCGGCCTGGCGCTCGCCCCGGAGCCTGCGCAAAAGGTGGACCTGAACGACTGGCACACCATGATCGACACCAACGTGACCGGCCTGGTCAACGTCACCCATGCGCTGCTGCCGCGCCTGATCGAGACCGGCCGGGGCGCGAGCATCATCAGCATCGGCTCGGTCGCCGGCCACTGGCCGTACCCGGGCGGCCACGTCTACGGTGCCACCAAGGCGTTCGTCGAACAGTTCAGCTACAACCTGCGCTGCGACCTGCTGGGCACCGGCGTGCGGGTCACCGACCTCGCCCCCGGCATGGCCGAAACCGAGTTCACCCTGGTCCGTACCAAGGGGAATCAGGAAGCCTCGGACAAGCTCTACCGTGGCACCACCCCGCTGACCGCCGAAGACATCGCCGAGCAGATCTTCTATGTCGCCACGCTGCCAGACCACATCAACATCAACCGCCTCGAAGTGATGCCTACCCGACAGGCCTGGTCGCCGTTCAATATCGATCGCGACAAGTGAGCATCGACGCGGCGGACAGGGGCAGGCCGCACCGTCCGTGCCCGCCGCGCTTCAACGGCGAAGTACCGATTCCGTGCCGCCGCACCTTGTTCGCCCGCTTTTGTTGCGCCCTGCCAACCATCGCCGCCGCCACCTCCTCTGCCACGCGGGCGAATGAATTCGCCCCTACACAAGCTCCATGACACCGAACAGACTGTTTGCACGGATTGCGCAAAGGCTCGAATGCGAAAAGCGGCTGACCGATGATGCCGCCCACGAGCTGCGCAGCCCGCTGACCGCCATCAAGACTCAGCTGCAGGCGATCGCTGACGCCAGCCAGCAGCCGGGCTCCTGCATTCGATTTAAACGTGGTGGCAGCCGGGCCAAACGCCAGCCTATGCTCGGCTCAGGTGCTCCGCGGCTTGAGGCGCCTGACAGTAGAGCTTGTACAACACCTGCATGACCTCCATCGCCTGAGGGCTCGCGATGCCGTAGTAGACCTGCTTACCTTCGCGACGGGTGCTGACCATGCCGTTGTGCCGCAGCACGGTCAGTTGTTGGGAAAGGGTCGGCTGAGTGATACCGGTCAGAGTCGCCAGATCGCCCACGCAGTACTCGCCCTGAGTCAGCTGGCACAACAGCAGCAACCGGTCCGGGTTACCCAGAACCTTGAGCAGACCGCAGGCTTCCGCCGCACTGCTGCGAAGCGTTTCCATATCAATTTCTGACGCAGGGGCCATTTTTCACCGTTGATCAGGACAGGTTGACGGAACATTTTACCGATATATATCTCAACAAAGTGTTCCTGCTCGTCGGAGCGGTTCTCATCGGAACTCAGGGCGTCGCACAGAGCGCTGGATCTGCCATATCCGAAGTTCATCGACCACGTCCCTGGCAATCGACAGTGCGGCGTGTGCCATCAGACTTGTCGGAACGCTACCGGCAATGTTGCGAGCAGGTCGAACACAGCCTCCGGGGTAGGCCGCAAACCGGGCGGGCAGACTGAGTCACCCACGTAGCTGACTCAGTTGCCGCTTGAGCAACTCCACCTGCCCCGTCTCCGCTCGCAGGCCTGCAGACAGCTCGGCCTTTTCTTGCTCCAGACGTTGAACGATCGCGCCGAGTCCCTGCAGCAGCTCGCGCAGCACGGCGAGTTCCACCCTGTGTTGCCTGAGCTGCAGCCATTGCAGCCACAGAATGATGGCCAGCACCAAAGCCGCACAAAGCGAGCCTCCCGTCACCAACCAGAACGTTCCCATTGCTCCCATAAACCAAGTCCTTCTGTCGAGTCCGGCACATCCGGCGAGCGCTACACATTATGTCGCGATACGCGACAGGTCGATAATGTTTACCCGTACAGGTAAACAAAGGCAGCGGGTTCTGGAGGAAAGCCGCGAGGCAGTGAAGGCTCCATAACGTGGCTTGAAGCACCGCCCTATGCGCCAGAAGCGCTTGAGCGAAGCAATCCAACGGCGACCTGCAAGCGGACGGACATGTCGCACATAGCGACACGACTGGGCAGGATTGATGAGAGAGATCGGCGAGAGGGATAACTGAAGCCAGCCCGGCTCGCACTGACCCACATTGCGGCTAACCGTTCAGCGGGAAGCTCTTTTCAGGCGATGAGCGGAAACTACCAAATGCTCGTCAGCTGTCAGAATGACATCACGGCTGCAGAGGAGCAGCCATCTTCTGAATCGAGCACGAGCCTGCTAATCATGTCTTCTAAAAAACTCTACACCATTGTCCTGGAGCACAGCCTGGAGGTACTCCTCGAGGCCGCCACGATAGAGCAGGTCGAGGCGTTCTGGGATGCATATGACACCCGCTATTTCGGCCTGCGCATGGAGGAAGAAAACAGCCACCACGCGCGAGTGATCGTGACTGACGAGATACCCGAGGAAGAGGAAGCCGATCTCTGTATCGGCTGATCTGTCACTCGTCGTCGATGAGCCGGGCGGCCATGACCTGCTTGCTGTCGAGCTGAAAGAACAATGTCGCGGCCAGCATCGACATCGCGCCGATGCACAGGAACGTCAGGTGAAACGCTTGCAGCACGGCCGCGCCGTCGGCGCCCGGGACCGTGAAGCCGCCCAGCAAGGCGCCGGCCGAGGCCACGCCCAGGCTCATCGACAGTTGCACCACCACCGATAGCAGGCTGTTGCCGCTGCTGGCGTTCTGGTTGCTGAGCCCCACCAGGGTCACGGTATTCATCGCGGTGAACTGCATCGAATTGACCATGCCGACCAGGCTCAGGTGTACGAGCAACAGTACCGTCGGAGTCTGCCCGTCGATGGTCGCCAAACTGGCGATCAGGCTGCCCAGCAACAGGGTGTTGCCGATCAGAATGCGCCGATAGCCGAGGCGGTCGATCAGTGGCTTGGCCAATGGCTTGACGAACATCGCGCCGAGCGCCAACGGAATCATGCTCATGCCCGCCTGCGCCGGGGAGTAGCCCAGCGCGACCTGCAGCAGCAACGGCAACAGGAAAGGCAGCGCCCCACTGCCCAGGCGCGCAAACAGATTGCCGAAGATGCCGACGGCAAAGCTGCGGGTGTGAAACAGGGACGGGCTGAACAGCGGTTTGTCGATGTGCCCGGCGCGTAACCAGTAGGCCGCCAGGCAAGCGCTGCCAATCACCATTAGCAATAGAACGCGGGCGTGGGGCATCTGCATTTCACCCAGACCTTCGAGCGCAATGGTGACCAGCACCATCGCGCCGCCAAACAGCAAGAAGCCGACCGTATCGAAGCGCATCCGCTCGCTGCTCTTCAGGTCGGGCATGAAACGAAGCGCGGCGATGCAGCCAATCAACCCCACCGGCAGATTGATCAGGAAAATCCAGTGCCAGGAGGCGTATTCGACCAACCAACCGCCCAGCGTCGGCCCGATCAATGGCCCGACCATCCCCGGCAGCGCGATGAAGGTCATCACCCGCACGAATTCGCTGCGCGGGTAGGCGCGCAATATCACCAGACGCCCCACCGGCAGCATCAGCGCGCCGCCTACCGCCTGCACGACGCGCGACATCACCAATTGATTGAAGCTGATGCTCATCGCGCACAACAGTGAACCGAGCGTGAACAGCACAATGGCGGAAAAGAAGATCCGCCGGGCACCAAAGCGATCCGCTACCCAGCCCGAGGCCGGAATCAGCAACGCCACGGTGAGCATGTAGGCGATGACCACTCCCTGCATGCGCAGCGGGTCTTCGGCAAGGTCGCGGGCCATGGCCGGCAAGGCGGTGTTGAGGATGGTGCCATCAAGGGTCTGCATGAAGAATGCGATGGCGACCAGCCACGGCAATACGCGGGCGGTTCTGGCGTCCAGTACAGCTTGAGTCATGAAATTCCCCGACTCCGAAAGCGCATATGGTAGGCGCCTATCGATCTTCCTCGCAGCATTTAATCGATCTCTCGACACAACGCCCGACCATAGCCGCAGCGATGAGAGCGCTTTTGTCAAAACACGCGATCAGACTGTGACAACTCAACGCAGAAACGACTCCAGAGCCCCTCAAGACGCCGCCTTCCGCGTTATCAAGCGCAGCGACACAGGACGACCCAGGGTGTACGTTACAAAATATTTCCCCCAAAATTGACGCGAATCGTTATCGTTAAGCATCACAGGTGCGATCCTTTCCTGCATCAACCACCCAATCTCTTCGGAGGCTTCATGCGCATTCCCGCTACCCTCGCCATCGCGTCGTTGCTGCTCCCTTCCCTCGCCCAGGCCAAGGAATACCCCATCGGTGAACCGCAACAATGCGGCGGTATGGAGGTCGCTGCCGTTTACCTGCAGCCGGTCGAAATGGAGCCTGCCGGCATGATGCTCGACGCCGCCAACTCTGATGTGCATCTGGAAGCCGACATCGCCGCCACCGAAGGCAACCGCAACGGCTGGCAGGAAGGCAGCTTCGTTTCCTATCTCAACATCCGTTACTCGCTGAGCAAGCAAGGCTCGGACGAAAAAATCGAAGGCGACTTTCACCCGATGGTGGCCAATGACGGTCCGCACTATGGCGACAACGTCAAGCTGATGGGCCCGGGCAAGTATCAGCTGACCTTCACCGTCTCGCCGCCAGACGGCAAGCATGCCACGTTCGGCCGTCACGTCGACAAGGAAACCGGCGTCGCGCCCTGGTTCGAACCGTGCACGCTGAACTACGCGTTCACCTACGCCGGCATCGGCAAGAAAGGCGGCTACTGAGCCGGAGGTCAGCATGCAACGCATCCTGCTTCCAGCCCTCGCCCTGCTCGCGGCCGGCTTTGCCGGCAGCGCCCAGGCCGGTCTGCCGACCTATGAGTTGACCATCCGCGACGGCCATTTCGAGCCGGCCACCATCGAAGTGCCGGCTCGCCAGCGCTTCAAGATCGTCGTGATCAACGCCGGCAAGGGGCCGACCGAGTTCGAGAGCACGCCCCTGCGGGTGGAAAAGGTGCTCTCGCCGGGCGTCACCTCGTTCGTCGTGATTCATCCGCTCAAACCGGGCCGCTACCCCTTCTTCGATGAGTTCCACATGGACCTCCCGGAAGGCGAAATCATCGCCAAGTAGTCTCTGCACAGGAGAAGCGACATGGGCGAATCAATGTTCATCGTCTGGCGCGAAAGCGTCGAAGCGCTGCTGGTCATCGGCATCCTGCATGCCTGGCTGAGCCAGCAACCGGACAACCGTCATGCGCTGCGCATGCTCTGGAGCGGTGTGGGCGCCGGGGTCGGCCTGGCCTCGCTGCTGGCCTGGGGCATTCTCAGCGCCGGCGACTGGCTGGCCGGGCCGGCTGGCGAGTGGTTCCAGTGCGCCATGCTGGTGGCCGCCGCCCTGCTGATCCTGCAGATGGTCGGCTGGATGCACCACCATGGGCGCGATCTCAGACGCAATCTGGTCGACAGCGCCGCCGCGCACCTTAGCCAGGGCAGTGGCATCGGCTTGCTGGTACTGGCGATGCTCGCTGTGGCGCGTGAGGGCAGCGAAACGGTGGTGTTTCTGTACGGCATCGGCCATCAGCAGGACGGTTCGGACCTGACCGGTTTCGTCATCGGCGGTGTGCTGGGCTTTGCGCTCGCGCTGCTGAGCTACGCGGCACTGCAGGCCGGCAGCCGGCTGTTCTCCTGGAAGCGCTTCTTCAAGGTCAGCGAGGCGCTGCTGCTGTTGCTCGGCGCGGCCCTGCTGATGGCCGGCCTCGACCGCTTCAGCGGCCAGCTGATGGGCATGGACGTGCCTGAAGTGCTTTACACCGTTTTCGGTGACCCGGTCTGGGACACCTCGGCCCTGCTCGATGACGGCGGCACCCTGGGCAGCACCCTCGCCGGGTTGACCGGCTACCGGGCGATGCCATCGCTGGCGGCGGTCATTCTCATGGCGCTTTACTGGCTGGCGGTATGGGCCTGGCTGCGACCGAAGGCGGCGGATCGGCTGGAGGCGCGCACCGCATGATCACCAACGCCTCCCGGCTGGCACGCATCGGCGACCTGCTGCGCCAGCACGCCAGGACCATCCGCCTGATCCAGTGGCTGGTGGTCGGCTTCTATCTGGTCCTGCTGCTGGTGCCAGCGATGCTTTCGCTGCCGCCTTCCGAAGCGCGCATGCTGGACAACATCACGGTGTTCGCCCAGTTCCTGTTCTGGGGGCTGTGGTGGCCGTTCGTGCTGCTGTCGATGGTGCTGTTCGGCCGGCTCTGGTGCGGCGTGCTCTGCCCGGAAGGCTCGCTCAGCGAATGGATCAGCTGGCGCGGGCTGAACAAGCGCACACCGCTGTGGATTCGCTGGAGCGGCTGGCCAACCATCGCCTTCGTGCTGACCACCGTCTACGGCCAGCTGATCAGCGTTTATGACTATGGCCGCGCCGCCGCGCTGATTCTCGGCGGCTCGACCGTCGCGGCGATGATCGTCGGTTTTCTTTATGGTCGGGGCAAACGCGTCTGGTGCCGGCACCTGTGCCCGGTCACCGGCGTGTTCGGCCTGCTCGCCCGTCTGGCGCCGATGCACTACAAGGTCGACGAAGAACGCTGGCAGGCCAATCAGGGACCGAAGCTGGCGACCCCCAACTGCGCGCCGCTGATCGACATCCGCCGCATGCAAGGCAACAGCGAGTGCCACGCCTGTGGTCGCTGCAGTGGCCAGCGCGGCGCCGTGGCGCTGGCCGCCCGCTCGCCGAACGAGGAAATCCTCATCCTTGGCAACCAGCCGCAACAGGGTCATTGGGACAGCACGCTGCTGCTGTTCGGCATGATCGGGCTGGCCATGGGCGCCTTCCAGTGGACGGTCAGCCCCTGGTTCATCACCCTCAAACAGAGCGCCGCCGAATGGCTGGTCGATCGCGACCTCTTCTGGCCGCTGGAGGCCAACGCGCCCTGGTGGCTGCTGACCCACTACCCGCAGGCCAACGACGCCTTCACCTGGCTCGACGGTGCGGCGATCCTCACCTACATCGGTGCCAGCTCACTGCTGATCGGTGGGGCCCTGTGGCTGCTGTTGCAAGGTGCGGTGAGGCTGATGAGCCGCGGCGACAACGTGTTTCATCACCTGGCGCTAACCCTGACGCCGCTGGGCGGCGCCGGACTTTTTCTCGGTCTTTCAGCCACCACCATCAAACTGCTGCGCTACGAGGGTTTCATCCTTGCCTGGGCGCAGCCGACCCGCGCGCTGCTGCTGGTCGGTGCCGTCGGCTGGAGCCTCTACCTGGCCTGGCGCGTGATCAGCCGCCATGGCGCCAATGGGTTGCGTCGGATGGCGGCATTCGGTTGCGTGGGGCTGGCGACCGCGGTGGTTGGTTACGGCTGGTATCTGCAGTTCTGGGGTTGGAGCTGATTCGTACCGCCAACGCACCGCCACGCCGCGTCCAGGGTTTGATGATGTGAAATGCAGGCAATTGCGGCCGCGAGCGAATTGGCCATCGTCAATTCACCTTGGCGGTATTTTTAAAATGACTCCGAGGCAACCGCGGCCGACGATCTTGTCTGCGATCAAGGAAGGGGGCGATGCGTGCTCCTAGGATGCAACGTCGAACCATCCCGGACAGGTGCCGGTGGAGGAACCATGCTGACCGAAACATCCCTCGTCGCGGACCTCCGCCGACACCACCTGTTCAGCCGATTGCCCGAAGCCGCGCTACAGGACGTGTGCGCCTCGGCCAACCTCAAGCGGCTGCCCGCCGGTGCCTCGCTGTTTCATCAAGGCGACAAGGCGGAGCGGTTCTATTTTCTGTTCAGCGGTCAGGTGAAACTGCACCGCGTAGTCTGCGACGGCCAGGAAAAACTGGTCGAGGTCATCCGCGCTGGCGAGTCATTTGCCGAAGCCTTGCTGTTCACTGGCGCGCCGAACTATCCGGTCAGCGCCACGGCACTGAAGGCCAGCCTCCTCGCCAGCCTCAACGGCCCGCACTACCGGCGCATGCTCGAGCAACACCCGAGCATCTGCCTGGACATACTCGGCACCCTGAGCATTCGGCTGCATCAGCGTCTGAACGAAATCGACACCCTGACGCTGGCCAACGCCAGTCATCGGGTGGTGCGCTTTCTCTATCAGTCGCAAGAGGACGACAGCGGCGTGGTGACCCTCGATGTGCCCAAGCGTCTGATCGCCTCCAAGCTGGGCATTCAGCCGGAGACCTTTTCGCGCATCCTGCATCGGCTGATCGAGTCGGGAATGATCAGCGTACAGCGCCGGCGCATCGAGATACTCGACAGCCGGGGCCTGGCCGCTTATCAGGCCTGAGCTGCGACGGATTGCCCCCGCTTCCTGACGATCGTCATGGGCCACCCTTGGATTGGCCCGGATACTTTCGCTGGCCCTTTCGAATCGGGAGAAGCGCATGTCCGCACCCCGCCTGCCCCTCGTCCATGCCTGCTCGGGTTGTTCCAACGTGGCGCAACTGGCCAATCCCCTCGCGGTGCGCCTGGATCGTGCCGGTCTGGCCGAAATGTCCTGCATTGCCGGTGTCGGCGGCCGGGTCAGCTCGCTGGTCAGCAAGGCCAACTCTGGCCGAGCGATCCTGGCCATCGACGGCTGCCCGCTGCATTGCGCACGCGCCTGCCTGGCGCAGCACGGCGTAGTCGCGAACGTCCACATCACCCTCAGCAGTTACGGACTGCGCAAGCGCTACCGCGAAGAGTGCTCCGAAGCCGAAGCCGATGCCTTGCTCGAGGACATGCGCAACATCATTGCCAGCGACCGCATGCAACCGCGGCACCGGCTGCACTCGGTCTAGCAGACAGATGAACAACTACCTGCTACCTGCGTTGGCCTCGGCAAGCCGCTTGCGGCCAACACGCTTCGCTGCACGCTCGACGGACCCGCCCCTTTCGGATGGAAGAAAAGCCGTAGGCCCGGACTGGTTCGGCCTTCACAAAACCCGCGGCCGAATAAATTCGGCCCTACGGGCTTGAGCACCGGCACCCTGCAGCACGTTCCATAGCCAGGGCGGCAGCAGGTCCGGGTCGAGGCTGTCGATCAGGTTCTTGATGGCCAGGCCGAGCTCGGTATCCCCCTCGATCACTAGCCGGCGTCTGAAGAACAGGGTGTCCGGGTCTTCCTGCCGACTGGCGAGCAACAGGAACTCACGCCAGTTGCCACGGATGGTGACCTGGACCGGCGCCTGCTCGGCGATGCGCAACTTCTGCCGGTCGCAGCTCAGGCACCAGCCCAGCTTGAGGTCGACGACTTCCAGGCGCATCCAGTGGCCTTCCAAGGCCTGGAAGGCATCCTCAGCCAATGGCTCAGCGAAAAGCTGATTCAGGCTGCGCTCCAAGGCGATACGTTGCAGCGCGAATGGGATTCGCGCGGCCAGCGGCAACAGGTGCTCGCCGAGTTTCAATAAATGTGCACGAGGGTTCAGCATAGTCCGGCCTCCTCGGCGCGCAGCATGCCCGGCTGGCCATGCCAGTAACCGTTGCAGCCGTCGACGGCGAGCGGTGGCAGGCCACCTTTGCGCACCGCATCAAATGCCTGAACGACCTCGATCATGCCCGATGCGCGCGGGCTCAGCCGCAGCAGCTCGGCACCGCTCTCGACCAGCGCCGGATAGTCCGCCAGCAGATTGCTGACCGAGGCCGACAGGGTCTGGATGCCATTGATGGTGAACAGCGCCTCGCCTTCCTGGCTCAACAGCGGGATGCCTTCTGGGTAGTTCTGGCAGCAGAACTGGCAATCGTCCTTCGGCCGATTTTCCGCGCGAGCGGTGAAGCAACGCGCCGAGTACGCCAACGGAAGGTGGCCGTAGGCGAAGATCTCGATTTCCGGCACGGCGACACCGAGCCGGGACAGCTGCGCACGCGCGTCGCGGATCATCGCCCCGGAAATCTCCACTGGCGGCACCCAGCGCTGCATGCCGCTGCTGACCAGCTCGGCCAGTGCATGGCCGTTGTAGAGGTTGAGCGCCGGGCCGCCCACGAAAGGCACGCCCTTCTCGGACAGGTACTGCACCGCACCCATGTCATTGGCTTCGACCATCAGCTCGCCGTTCTCACAGAGCCGACGCAGGCTGGACAGCTCCGAAGCCGCCTCGACCAGCGCAAGGCCGGACAGCACCAGTTGCGCCGCTGATTGCTGTTTCAGCTCACGCGCCAGACCAATCCAGTCGTCGAGCCCCATGTCGCGGCGCTTGGAGCAGACGGTTTCCCCGAGATAGATCACATCGAGCGGCATGTCTGCCATGTCGGCATAGAAGTCCAGCGTCTGCTGGCGATCCCAATAGAACAGCACGGGGCCTAGGCTGAGTTTCATAACTGCTCCTTGCTGAAGAGATTCACTGCCACGCCCGGTGATAAGCGCCGAGGGTCGTTTGCGAGCCCTCCGACAAGCCATCGAGCACTGCGCGCCAGCCTGGCTGCACGGCATAACGCTGCGGCGCCTGCAGATAGGCGTCCAGCGCCGAGCGCCAGACGCGAGTGACCTGCTCGACATAAGCGGGACTGCGCTGCCGCCCCTCGATCTTCATTGCCGTGACACCGATGTTGGCGAGCTCAGGAATCAGGTCCAGGGTATTCAGGCTGGTGGGCTCTTCCAGTGCGTGGAAGCGTTCGCCATTGACCATGAAGCGGCCCTTGCACAGCGTCGGATAGCCGGCTGACTCGCCTTCGGCGTAACGGTCGATGAGCACGTTATTCAGCCGCGAGGTCAGCCCCTCCGGTTCCTCGCTCCAGCGCACCGCCTTGGCTGGCGAGCAGACGCCGCACAGATTCGGTGATTCGCCGGTGAGATAGGAAGACAGGTGGCAACGGCCCTCGGCCATGATGCACAGGCTGCCGAAGGCAAACACTTCGATCGGCACCGGACTGCTGGCGGCGACCTGCTTGACCTGCTTGAGCGACAGCACCCGCGGCAGCACGGCGCGCTTGATGCAAGCTGCAA
>NZ_JAMOIE010000031.1 GCF_024448935.1 Stutzerimonas stutzeri | reverse complement strand
TTTTTTATTAGTCCAAAACAACGGTCGACAGCGCCCGTTGTAGGCTATCTGGGCACGTACGTGGGATTCCAACAAAGCAGAGCCTGACTCTGCTAAATAGTCAGTCACCTGCATCCGAGCGATTTCCGTCACCGTTAAACCAGTACCAAAGCACGAAAGAAGCATTGCAGCATCTCGATTTCCATTTTCAGGACTCATCGATCTAGCAATTTTCACCGCATTGTCAAGTTGCGACTCTTCGATCACAATCGACTTAGTCATAAATATCCTAAAAGTTTCCAAGTAGCCATTCAAATCAAAGTGTGTTGAAATGATTAATCTTATAATATATAAATCATAAGACATAGAAGCAATCATCACAATCACGACGACTAACGTGACATGCAAATTTTTAAAATCGACCAGGTACCATTTACTCATTAACCGTCCAAACTGCTAAAAATATTATGGCCACAAAACAGCAATATCAAAGGGGGGGGGGGGGGACACAAAATGAAATATATCGCGAAATTAGCTACTGACTCTTTGATATGGGAGGTGATTGCCGTTGGCGAAATAGTTCAAAGACACTCTGCCGACATTCTGAACGCAACGTTCTTCTTCCAATCAGTAATCGACATAAAGACTCGACTCGAATCAAAGAAATATAAATTCCTCCAGCTACCTATCGAGGAAATAAGACACCTGATTCCAGGATCCCTATGGAAAAATGGAAAGAGAATTTCTGCACACACTTATGGTGGGCACTGGATAAACTTGGACACCTATACGACACGACAAGTATCGGCCTCCAAGAGCCGCTGTCCGAAAGACATAATAAATTTCCTAGAGATAAAAAAAAGAACAAAAACAAAAGCCAAAGTTAGAATGCTGTCACATATCACTTACATTGAATTTGAAAACGACCAGACCAGGGTAATAATTCCATGCACTGAGATATTTCGACATTATATGGCACCTACAGCTCAATACGCAAAATTTGCGATATCGCACGAATTCCCCTCATGGATTTCCAGAGTATTAAAGTCTCAATCAATCTCGCTACCTAGCAACAGAAAAAAACTAACGGAAAATGAGCTACTCAGCACTAAATTACTTTCTAGAACACTTGATACAATAGAAGCAGCTCAGCTACCTTACAAAAATTTAAAACTAACACACATAAACAATCAATCAAGATCTCTTAAAAGCAACCTACTAATAACCACGAAAATCCCGACTAGCGGAAATACCAAACTACGCGTGTCAGGCTACGGCATTGACACCTTCGATAATCATAGCGGGGGAATGTATACATTCATTGTAGAAAAAATTCATGACTCAGATCACTTTTAAAGTCGAGTTACCGTATAACCTCGCCTACTCATATGAGCCACGGTTAACATGCAGGCTATTAGAAGCGCAGAAAATGGAACATCGCACCGCACTCTTTCGGGATCAATGAGCGACTAATAATTTCAGAGCGTCAATCCTGCGGTGCCCCTCAAGGAAAACACATTGAAAATTTTATATTGAATGTATGAAGTTTAAAACTTTATGTACACGAAATCAAAATCTCTAAAAAACCCATCATATCCACCCCACGATCTGGATGAGCACACTCACTGTGCAGTAGACGGAAGACTTCAGCCTTCAAAAACGCTTTATCTGCCAGTCCATCTTGTATAACAGTGCTCAAATATTCGGGGATAGAAGCCGCGATTTGAGCCCCCAAACCTCCACCGTGATTACCTCTAGTGTACCAAAGTGCAAAGTGTTCGAGCCAAGATCTAAACTCAGCATTCAACACATCTCGCTCATAACGCTCCCTGACTTTGAAGATACGATCCCAGTTTTCTGCTTGCTCTTGGGGCCCACCCCTAAAATCAATAACCCATCGAGGTAGAGAAATTCCGCTGATAATAGCACCACCAAATGGCACACTTTGAGCCAAACTGATCGCAAAGTTAGGGCCGGCATATGGGTCAACACAGCGCTGTCTTTGACCGTTTTGATTAAACAGAATATCAGTACTTTTTTTAAAGTCAGAATTGCATTCACTACACATCGGCGGAAGATTGCGAAAATCTCCACCCGCGAATGGGTATTTTGAAATAGGCATATAATGATCTAATGCATGTCTAGGCGCACCTGGAGCTCTGAAATGTCCGATACCACAAAACGGACATATACGCGATGGGAACTCTGCATATATAGCTGCGTAATGGATATCCCTTAAACATATACCCCCTACTTTTATAGTGGTCAGCTGCTCCTCAAAGATGAATCTAAACAAATCCACGGCAGCAACGCTTACACTTTCATCAAAGCCGTCGATTCCTCGACATACAGCGTCGTTAAAGTAAATATTAGGTAGAAATGTTTGCTGGTTGAGAGCATCCAGCAAAGCTAGTTGATCGGCTTGATTAAGAGCTGCAAACTTAGTCCAAAGCTTTTGGACACGCTTACGGATGCCGGAGCGCCCCTTGAGTTCAGTTTTGTGCGCAATCGGTAATGCGTCTGACCATGCAGGAGCGTTCCCTCCCGCTAAGATTGTCTGCATGCCTGTCCCCAAAACGTCAACAATTGTCGAGTTAAGCCAGTTCTCTGCAAGCGCATTATGTGAATATGAAAATAGCATCAAGAACCTTTATTCTTTAATCTGCGCAAATGATCTGCTAGAAATGCCTTCTCTACCGACTGACCAAGCTCAGTAAGAGTGAGCTCGATTTCGCCAATATTCTCAGACTTAAGGAGTTCATTGATCTTTTCTTCCGCAATTCTCGAAATCGGAGGGCGAATTTTAAAGCAAGCTTCTAATATTCGATCGAAAGTTGCTCCGAATGTTTCTATCTGAGGCTCCTCTACAACAATTTTCCCGCTATGCCTGGAAAAGATAAGAACTTGTTCTTTTGGCATATCCGAGGGAACAAAGGGGGCATGAGATGTAATTAGAACTTCTTGATTTGCGCGTGAGCCAGTAAGTTCCATAAGACGCTGAACGAACTTTACACGCCACTGAGGATTAAAGTGAGACTCAGGCTCATCAAGCAAAAATATCGCGTTAGTATCTGTCATCATTGCGTATGCGCCAAGAATAAGCGCTTGCTGGTGTTCGCCATCCGACAGAGACACATAATCTACAGCGTCTTTAGCATCACCTACTGGCCAGAACCGAACTTCTTCAAAACTGAAAACCATGTCTTCCAGTTGCGGCTCTGGCAATCGCGAAGCAAAACGCCGTTCCTTGACCGCACGATTCAATCGAAGGCGTGCAGGTCTAGGAATTGCAAGGTCATTTAATAATGCCAGTTTGTGTAGGGCACGGTAGAGTGAAAATGCATCATCCCAAAAACAAGAAAACGCTTTACGAGTTTCTTCGTTAATAAAGAAGTCGAATGTATAAGTCTCAGTATCTTTGTCTTCATCCCAACAAGTAGCAGTGCGCTGTAATGATTTAATGATATCCTCAAGCTCATCTGTCAACTGAACGCCTTTACGCCCCGTAATCGCAATTCTTTTCTTGGATGCTCTATTAATCACTGAATGCGCGAGACGGACAACGCAGCGGCAAGAAGCAATGTCCGAAAGGCCTGCATGCCGCAGTATCTCCTCACGTGCATCTTTCGGTCCCAGAATGAGATTGGAAAATAGAACCTCAAGATTAGTACCGTAATCAATCAACATCAATCGATTGTTAGGTACTGTATTTTGAATGGCATCACTGAAGGCGGCACGAGCTACGTCCCCGGCATATCCACTTCGACTTACTAAAAATGGAAGACTAAGCGTTTCGTTATCACCAGAAGTATAGCCGATTACTATTGATGGCAGATATTTCTCAAACTCCTCCGAACCAGCCTTAATTGGTTCTTCTATCTCACCTCGATACAGCTCTATCGGCCCCGTACTACGGCCCTTCTTAGTCCGTACAAGCCTTACCTCCTCAGGAGCACCTATACCATAAGGACTAATAAGATAAGTCAGCTCAAAAAGGATATCCTCGTTAGCACTTTTACGTTCTTCAGCAGGCTTATGTTTATGCCATGCCTCTTGAAATATTTCTGCTAGAAGTTGAAGAAACTGCGATTTACCTGAGCCATTTGGCCCAATCAGGCATAGGGGGGCTAAGGGATTAGCCGATTTACCATCGCCGCCACGCCCGAACCAAACATCAAGTCCATCGAATAGTCCCCCGCTCGCCGAGGAACTTTCGATTTTTAGTCGCCGTAACCTCATTCGCTCACCCGCTGAAGATACATGCATTTGGCTTCCGCATTAAAAACCTGTCGTAGCAAAGGTTTATCTCCGGAAAGCAAGGCGAATATTGCATCACGCATCTCATCGTGCTTCATAAGTTTGCGTTTTGCTATCTCTTCGAAAGGTAATCCTTCTGTTGGCCAGCTTTGGCTATCTTGCAAAAGAAGCTCTTTCGGATTTTTAGTAATTTTAGCCTTTGGGCGCATTGGCATCTGCCTCTTCGGAGCAATTTCGCGTTCAGCGCGGATATGAGAAATAGTTATCAGTGCCGGCTCATCGCTATGGACTTGACCCACAATCTCACCACGAAAAGCTTTCGAAAGGATAGCTGCATCAAGCTTAGGCAGTAGTTTGATCGCTGCGTCATGTTCGGCAGAAACTCGGTCTAGCCATGCGAAAGCAGTTTCTATTTCACAAACAATTCTTTCCTGCTCTTCGAGGCTAAATAAGGGAATCTGAAGCGTTCCAAGCTCTGTCGCGTTTATATTGTGAACGCCACTTGTTGAGCGTGCGCCTGACTCGATTATCTCTCGAATCGGCGGGGCTTGTAACATCAGAGCTAAAAATTTCGGTACGACTTTTTTAATATCCGGTCGAAGCCGAATTAGATAACCCGCATAGGCCATACCTACGGACTCTTCGGAAACAACAGCGGGACGTCCAACTAAGCTTGTGCTCCCGTTAGAGCGAACCACTAAAATATCTCCCGCTTGAAGTCGCAGGGCGGATAGCTCGTTATCGTCAAGAACTGAATACTTTAGATCAGAAAGATCAATCCTTCCCGAGACAACATTGGGAATTCGCAATACTGGAACGCCTATTGGACTCTCGTAGCTTTTCCGTGAAGTTCCGTAACGTAAGCTTTCAACTAGGTCTTTCAACTTAGAAATTTTCCGCTCCGTTTGCGGGGAGACACTAGGCAAAACAGCTAATAATTCTCCACGGAAGGCTAAATACAGGAGCCGAGCCTTGTACTTCTCTATTAAGGCGGGAATAAAATCGAGGTCAATTCGCGCACTAGAGGTACGATAAAGTATATGCTCTAACTTCGAGACTATCCGCTTCTGCTCCTCTAGTGGGGCTAGAGGAAGCGTACACAACTTCAAATATGACGCTGGAACTCGCTGCTGGCCTACCGCTCCAGACATAACCTTCTGGGCGTCCTCTCGAAAAGATTTCTGGCGTATGAAATTCCATAGATACTCAGGTAAAACGGCTCCATGGCTTCTAAACACATGAAACTCTGTGGAGCCAAAACCAATGCCATTTTCGAGACCTACGGCTACTGCCGACTTCCCATTTTCCATTGACGGGGTAATTTTGGCGAAAATTACATCACCTTCAGCAAACTGAGTGAATCCTCTATTTACCTCCCTTAGCGGCTTAACTGTGCTGCGAACGATGGTACCTGAAAACTCACTTACAGCAGCCATTGGAACGAACGTAACAGGGTCTTCGGCATTCAGGTCCACTGATTTTCGAGGGTTAACTTCTACTACATCCTCAAAGGTTACTTCGGCCCAGCCGTTCGGTAGATCACGCATCCCGAGCCCCCTCCTTTACGTCCTCAGTTTCGCCAATTTTGCACCTAGGCCATTCAACTCCAGAGATACACCGTTTCGTTGCAGTGCCTGAAAAAATAAAGAGGCTTGTTTTACAACCGAGCAACCCTACCGGTGTCATTCTTCTGCCTCGATTGGTTCGGCGAGTTCGTCTGTAACGAATTCTATTTCGAAGAGGGCCGAACGAAGGTGGGCAAGAATGGCGGCAGAGATATCTTCGAGTTCAATCAGCCCGTCTTCGATTCCTCCTCTATCGTCATTAAGCCAGGAGATATCGAGATTATCATCGCGCTCGGCAATCTCCTCTCGTGTAAAACGACGGAAACATCCGCTTTCACCTTGGTCCTTACGAGGAGATTGCCCATGGGAGTCATCACCAAAGCAAGTTATAAAATCTTCAAAATGTTTGTGCTCAAGAGGGGACGTTTTGCCAAATCTCGGCATATTCGCACGCATATCGTATATCCATACTTCCTTGGTGCATGCGTCAGAACCTTTGGGTTTCGAGAAAAACAAAACGTTAGTCTTCACACCTGCCGCATAAAAAATACCTGTCGGCAAGCGCAGAATTGTGTGAAGATTACAGGTGTCCATGAGGTTAGTTCTTACAGCTCGGCCTACTCCCCCTTCAAATAAAATATTGTCCGGTAAAACTACGGCAGAACGCCCGCCACTCTTAAGCCCCAAATAGATATGCTGTAAAAAAGCTAACTGCTTATTGCAGTTCGGAAACGGAATATCGTTTCTTAACGCCCGTTTGCTACCTGCTTTGCTCCCGAATGGCGGATTAGCAAGTATTAGATCAGCAGCGTTTAGATCCATCGCATCATCGGTAAGCGCATCGCCGTATATTATTTCTGCATCTAAGCCGTGCAAAAAAGTATTCATCAAACAAATGCGGCGTGTGTTTTTCTCTATTTCTACGCCTTGATATTTCGGTGGATTTTTTTTATATTGATCTTTAGATACTCTTGCACGGACATACTCATCGGCAGCGACCAAAAACCCGCCACTACCTACGGATGGATCCTGAATTTGCTCACCAACTGCTGGCTGCATTAATCTTACGATTGCATCCACTAATGGTCGCGGCGTGAAATACTGCCCAGCCCCCGATCGAGTATCTTGCGCACTTTTATCGATTAGACTGCTATATATATCGCCAAATCCATCCTGATCAACTTTATGCCAATCTATTTTGGATATTCCATCTACCACTGCTTTTAGATTTTCAGAATGAGAGAACACTGTTGTAGGGAACGCATATATCGCTCTTATTACTTCATTATCTGCTGTAGCACCCAAATGGGTAAGCATTTCTTGGTAGAATCCAAGCAAGCCGTCTTTCTCGTGGGACTCCAAATCAACCCATCGAAATCCTTCGGGAATTAGCCTTTCTGAACCATTTTCCTGAGCAATCTTTAGAAATAACAAATAGCTCAGTTCAGAGATATATTGGTAATAGGTAACCCCATCACCCCGTAATATATTACAAAGGCTCCAAATTTTTTGGACAATGATATTTTGTTTCATTTGGGTCTCTGTAGTCTAGGAACGGGATGGTCAAATCCAGTCGTGTATTAGGGCTGCGGATGCCGGTACCAACCTCTGCGCTGGCTTTTATGATATGCCATTTGGCGCTTGGCTGCTCAGCCCGGCGCTTCGATTGTCAGCATCGCGCTCAGCCATAACCGCAATACAAACCTCGTCCACAAATCGATTCGCCTGCAAGCGCAGAAAAACACGGATCTGCAACCTTCATTCATTCCGTTACCCATGCAGCTGCCCGGAGCAAAATCGCACCCACCATCATCGAACATACTCGTTGAAATACAGCATCCGCGCGGCGACGCCAAAGTGAACTGACCCACTGACGATGCTGCTGCCTGCGCGACCTTTCTTCGAAATCTTCTGCGATGATTCGCATCGATTCCTTCGTAAGCGCTCCATAAACCCCACCTCCCGCTGGTGGGGTTTTGCGTTTTAAAGTGGCGTTGTGGGTTTGCAGTTCCACGGCAGCAGCGCTTCGTAGCCTTCGATGCAATTGGCCTGAGGCAGGCGTTCGAGGATGTGACGCAGGTAGGCGTAAGGCTCTTGGTGGTTGGCCTTGGCGGTTTCGATCAGGCTGTAGATTTGCGCGCTGGCAGTGGCGCCCTTGGGTGTGTCGCTGAACAGCCAGTTCTTTCGGCCGATGACGAAGGGCCGGATGGCTCGCTCGGCGGCGTTGTTGTCGATCGGCAGGTGGCCGCCTTCGGCGTAGCGCTCCAGCCGGCTCCAGTTGTTGGCCAGGTAGTTTACGGCTTTGCCCAAGGCATTCTGTGCGGTAACTTGCGGCTGAGTTTTCTCCAGCCAGTTTTTCAGTTGAGCGAGGATCGGCAGGCTATGTTGCTGGCGACCCTGATAACGTTGTTCGGGGATGGCGTCTTTTAGGTCGCGCTCGATGCCGTACAGTTTGTTGATCAGGTTTAGCGCCACGTCGGCCCGTCCGGTTTTGCCCTTGGGCTGCACCTTCTGCGCCTCAATAAATTTACGTCGCGCATGCGCCAGGCAGGCTAAGCGCTCAACCCCGGCTTGCGCGGCCACGGCGTTGTAGCCGGCGTAGTCGTCGGTCATCAAGTAACCGCGGTAGCCCGCGAGCAGGCGCAGCGGCACGTCCTGCGCACGGCTGGTGGTATAGTCGAACAGGATTACTGGCCTGTCTGGCGGGCCGCCGGTTTGCACCCACATCCACGATTGGCTGCTCGGCTCACGCCCCGGCTCTTTGAGCACCTGCACACGGGTCTCATCGCAGTGCAGTACCGGGTAGTCCAGCAACTGGTCGCGTATCAAGTTGAGCAGCGGTTGTAGCAGCGCGCCACACTGGATCACCCAGCGCGCCAAGGTCTGGCGCGGGATGTCGATACCGTGCCGGCTGAGCATCCTCTCAAAGCGGTACAGCGGGATGCCGTCGGCGTATTTTGTTGTTAGCAGCATGGCCAGCACGCTGGGGCTGGCTAGGCTTTTCTCGATCAACTGCGCCGGCTTATCGGCAGTGATCGGCGCGGTTTCGCAGGTCTTGCAGGCGTAGGTTTTGCGGATGTGTTTGATCACCCGGACTTGCATCGGGATGATTTCCAGCTGCTCGCTGGTTTCTTCACCGATGACCTGTTTGCGGCAACCACACTCACAGGTCAGTTCGTGCTCGGGCAGCTCGTGGACGACTTCGACACGCGGCAGTTCAGCGGGCAACGGCTTACGCTTGCCACGACGCTTAACCGGAGCGACAACCTCTTCCTCGACGTCATCGGCAACGGCTTCAGGCGCAGTGTCGGTGAGGTTTTCAGCCTCGTTGAAGAACTCTAGCTGCGGTGAGTCAGGATCGGCACTCTGCTCGGACTTACGGCCGAACAGACGCTGGAGCAGCAGGGCGTTTTGTTCGCGCAGACGCTCAATTTGTCCATCCTTTTCCGACATCCGCACGCTCGCCGACAGCAGCAACTGCTTGAGCAAAAAAGGATCGTCGGGGAGGGTTTCGGGCATGGAAATCATGCCGTGGATTATACCGAATCAGGTGACGAAGCGCGGCGTCAGCAGCTTGTGCGGCTGGTTACCCCAGAGATCGATTCCATCCAAAAGTTGGTTCAATTCACGCACCGTCAACTCAATGGCTTCATCGCCCGCATCCGGCTTAGTTTTGAAGCGTTCGGCCTCTAGACGCTTGAGCCACAGACAGAAACCGTTGCGATGCCAGTAGAGAATTTTCACTTGGCTACGCGTGCGATTGAGGAACACAAATAATACTGGGTCGAACACCGCCACCTTGATATCCAGCTCGACCAGAGCGGCCAAGCCATTGATGGATTTACGGAAATCCACTGGCTTGGGATAAAGATAAACGGCTTTAACCTTGGGATCGGGGCGCATCATGGGCTGGCTCCAGAAAGAAAATCGGGAGCACAGCATCAGGTCGTACTTGGGTCATTTGAAGGTGGGGTTTATGGAGCGCTTACATTCCTTCTGGCTCTCCACCGAATAGATGGACATGCGCGCAGGCGATGAATGCGGCATTCGGTGCGGGGCAGCCTTACTGTACTTATCTACTGCCCAATCGCATGAAAATGCTGATGCATGACGGCTTCGGAATATGGCTGGCGGCTAGCCGGTTGAACCAAGGCAAGTTTAACGGGCCTGGCATTAGCTATGGTTCTTCAGGCGCTTAGACCTGGTGTCCAATCATTCAATGCACGACGAGTGCAGTCAGGAAACCACGCTTCTCGGCTGTTCATCACTCAGATTCTCTCTTTGTGAGAGATAAAATTCTCCGACGTCATTATAGCTGTAAACTTGAAATGGTCGTAGAGACAGAAATTAACAGAATAATAGTCAATCGTCCGTTCATTTTTAAGGTGCGTGAACATTCCGTAGTAAAACACTTCTTTGTGCGCGCCTTGGGATGACTCACGATCTATGAGATTCAAATGGTTACGGTGAAGCGCTATTTCATTTTCAGTGGCGTCCCGACTTACAAAATTATGAGGAATAAGCACTACTTCCCCGAGCCAAGGCCATTTGGTCTCATGATAAAATAAAGCTTTGGCCATCAGCTTAAAGTAAGCTAGGAATCTTAACTTGTCAAAACTATAAGATATAGTTTTATGCTCAACTCCGTCGCTGGCGACGACTACTTCATCGCGATAGTCGTTAGACAAAAGCCCTAAGAGCCCAGTGCAGATTCCGGACTTCTCTAGCTCCGAGAATATCTTCACCCCAGCACAAGGATCATCCTTGAACTCTTCTTGTAGCTTCAGAAAAATCTCAATATCAGCATCGTTCAGCAGCTTGCTTTTAAGTCTCTCGCCACTACGCTTTAAAGCACGCGAATGCACTTCAAAATTTGAAGCAATCGCCTCATTTCCGTCTAACTCAATAGACGAAAGAAGAACTGATCGAATATATTCATCATCGGCAGATTTATCTTGGTTGTGCAGTTTGCAAGAGGGAACTTTAATAAGTCCCGCACGATTACCTTTCGCAAAAAAGCTTTGGGGAGGCACGTGTTCGTCCCCCACCTTGGGCTCTTCGCAGCAATAGCAGTACAGCTCAATGTCAGATGGCATTCCGTTCCTCCTAGCCCTAGTGCCATGCTGCCATAGCGCTGTAGGATATTTCTAGCCAGATCGTTCCCAAACAACGAGCACTTTCTCTTTTTTACCGGGGATTCCCGACATCGAGGCCTACTATCTTCTTAGGCTTGCCCGCCTAGACGACAACCTTGAGTCGGAGCGGGCGCCTGAAGAAAAGTCAGGGCGCCGAACCGGCCCGTTTCTGATCCAGAAAGCTGCGCTCGTTGCCGATGAAAACGGGCCCTGCAGACAGGCATCTCAGAAAGCCTGTAAACCTGCTCTCAGGGGCACATCAGGTCAGGTTCGGAAGGCGACTTGGGCGGACGCTTACGATTGAACGACCGCCGATGACCGTTTTCTGACTTTGGCCAATGAAAGCCCCCTCTGAAAAAGTCATTCAGCCTAGATCCAGGGTCCTAAGGAGCCATGAACCACTCCATTTCAGAGGATCAATTAGGTGCTTTCACCCTTGAGGGGCATACCATACGAGCACGTCGTATTCATCTGTTTTTATGGAGAAACTCACAAGCTGGAAATTACTTTATTCTGAGACTGCACACTAGTTCTTTATTTCCACCGTCATCTCCATCAGCGGTAGCAGATTCAAACCAGTCATAACCACTAACGTAACCTTCGAGGCCGAAATAACGTCACTCAATCCAACTGCAATTTCCAGGTCTTCAAGGCACTACTAGAAACGTCTCTCCTTAAGTTGAGCAGCTCTCCAAGGGACGTACATGTAACATTCCGATTGTGAGCCATTAAGTAATTACCTGCCTCCACTACTTCGCCCGCACTCGGTAGATAAGGCCGTGTGTCCAGATGTTCGTCCACCACGCTAGCAAGCCAAAACGGCATAGTCGGAAAGTAATCAGTTAAGCGGGATCGTGTAAAATGCGCGCTGCTACAAACTCGCAAAAACCGATCAGGCCAGTCCTTCAGCATCCACATCGCTGCAAGCAGCAGCTTTAGCCGAACCGTAGCTTCTTGATATTCAAAATCCTTATGTGGCACCGGCTCAATCCTTACGTTTAGAGTCTTGCTAAGCACTTCACGCAATCGGAGACCATTCCGACCGCTAATGGCCCCAACCAGAATACGTAGTCCCTGAAAAAAAATAATTCCATAGGGCGCAGCGCCACGCCATTCGCCCCCCGCCCCCAACATATTGAGAATCATACAGAGCAAATTTCTGGATTCCACATCTGGCCATTCAAAACATATCTGATCAGCCCCACCTAAATAAAACCCACAATGATGACAAAGTCGGAGCGCATCATCAGGAGTTTCCTTGCTTCGGCCTATACCGTGACGATGAAATATCACCGGTGAATGGCAAAACGGGCAAGATTGGTGCATCAAACAATTGTGATGCCCACAGATGGAATACAGTGCCAGCCGCCAACAACGTCGATAATAGGGGACAGGATCATTCTGTATGCAAAGAGGGCAGAACTGCATCCCGGCGCGAAGCCGAGTGCGGTGGAACACTCCCGCAGGGAGAAGCCAGGGTGCATCTCCGTTCATTGGCAATTGCTCAAAAAGAACCCCCTCATACGAACTAAAGGTTAATGTCTGAAGAGCTATAATAGATTTGTGCGTATGACTTTCTAGTACTTTCAAAAGCTCCATCGAAGGATGACGATCTATATCACGACTCCAGATCGGTGCTTTGTAGCTAAGCAGACTTGAATAAAAAGTATGTAGCGGGAACCCATTTGCAAACGCTAACCGCACCAACCACGAGGACAGTATTTCATCCTGTTTTGGTTGCGGATGCATTGGAAGCATTATTAGATCCTTGCCGCCAAGCGTGTTCGGTCACTTGGTGATACATATTTACAGTCGTTCAAAGTTTTGGCAGATATCTGTTCAGAACCGTTCCTAATAGCGTGCTCCGCCGCTGCATTCAGCAATGAGGAAAGTTCACCAATAGTCCCCTCACACATTGCCAACACCTTTCCTGATAATTGAGTCTCGTGCAATGCCGACGGTTTTCGCAACGGTAGCACCCGCTCGAATGACATCAGCAGTTGGCGAAACTCTTTATTCATTTCCCATCTCGGCAATAACTCAGGGATGAATCGATTCTGTATCTGAGGGTCGATGCTCACAGCCCGCAGTAAATCCCCGGTCCCACACCCCACAATCGAGATCTGCAGCTCGTTCCCGAGGTATTTCAGCATATTCAGGTATTGGTGCTGCTTGACCGATGTTCCAGCCAGCATGTTATGCAACTCATCAATAATCAGAATTTTTAGTTGCACACCTCTCAGCACTTGGACCACGCGCGCACGCTTGGTATCAGTTGACGAAGCCGGGACCTTTTCGAATAAGGACAGAAGTATCTCCGAGTAGAAACCGGCTTCCGATGGCGAAGGTGGAGTCTGGATCTGAAGTACTGGAGCGATAATGTGGTCACCTCCAGGGTTCTCTTCGGCAGGATGGCATTCGGAAAATTTTTGAATCAATTTCGACTTACCGTTGTTTGTCCCTCCAATAAGTAGCATATTGGGCATCCGAGTTTCGCGAGGATGGGCAAGTAAGTCTTCAAGTTTCCCCAAAACGTCAATAGCTCGCGGATAGCCGATCCAGCGCTTTCTCTTCAACCATCGGATACGTGCCTCTACATCAAGCTCAATGCACTCAACGGTCCCAGGGTGAAGATGAGCATAGCCTGTCATGATAAATTCCTAGCTCAGCTGAATATCGCTGAAAGGTTGAATGTCATCGTCAATTAAATCTGAAGTAAAGAGTTCGGCTTCAGAAGCTGCTGTCTCAGGTGCAATCTTCGTCTTATGAACGCCGGACCACCCCTTACGGCGCTCTGCCATACGAATCTTTCGTTTCTCTGTCGCTCGTCGCTGCTTAGCTAGGCGCGTCTTCTCTATAGCCACGGCTTCGATCTCCCGCATCATCCGTATCCCTTTAAATATCATTTCCTCATCAACATGATTGACTGGATCGTCCTTAATACGAGCCAACACAGCACGTAACTCCCACAGACTGATCGCCGGACGAGTGCTATTGAGGTAAGGAATGGGGCTGTATGTCTTGGTTTCTGGATCGAGAAAATACACAACACTGATGTCGCGTGGATCGTATGCGAAAATGAATTTTCGCCCTCTTTTAGTACGTTTGTCTATCTCCCCGATCCACCGCCGTAGTACTGGTGCGTAATAATGAATATGGTTGATGAGCGCGCCCCCTTGCTGAATAGTCCGCTCCATGTAGGGCGTGAAATCTAGGCAAAATGTCTCCTCGTCTTTAATTGGCGCCATAACGCCAATACCAAGCTGTGTGGCAGTACCATGCACAAACTGGTAATACATCTTGATCGGAGGAATATCGTTGATACCTTTGTGTTTGCGGTGGTGGTAGCAATAGACCACGAACACAGTGAACCACAGCTCAAGCTCTTCGAGAGTCATGCAGGCCTTACCCTCAGAGTCATACTCCATTTTGGCCTGCACATTGGAGAAGGTCGTGCCTTGAATACTGTGGCATTCCCCCATAAAGGTTCGAAATGCCCTTTCCACATGCGGTCCATAATTGGGCTGGCCCTTGGGTCGATGCTCAAGAATTATGCCGTGCTGTTCACATGCGCGTTTCAACATATTTCCGCGGAACTCTTTAGCATTGTCCAAATGAATCTTGTTCATTTTCCCGTAAATTGGCCACTCAGCCAACAGGTCACGCTTAGCAAGCCAGTTGTCTTTACGCTGCACTGCATGGGCGATACATAGACCTGCGGACAGCGCTCCTGGAGGATCCAGAGTCATCCGGAAACCCGTTACCATTTTGGTAGCGACATCAATTGCGAGAGTCAAATAGGGGCGTCCAATTGGCAATCGATGTTCTTCGTCAACAACGATTACGTCAACCGGAGTATGGTCAATTTGGACGACAGCGTTTGGGTAGTCTGCGCCAGGAAATCGACCTCGGTGGGGGGCATACTTTTCCCGAGCATGTTTCGCACTGTACCGCTTGCTAAGTTCTTCCCGCGGTTCGATCCTAGCGATCCGCGCATAGATCGTATTTATATGCGGAGGCGTTAGCCCTTCGTTTTGGCAGTCGATCTTGATTTCATTGTACAATTTGACAACTGAAGGTCGCTCTTTTTTCAAAAAGAAACTATTGATCTGCCTATCTACAATCTGCTCCACATTTTCACTGAGGCGCTGCTTACCCTTATCAGAACGAGATAGCCTTAGTAATGAGGAAACTAAACTGCTATCTTCAAAACGTTTTAACCATCTATATATAGTCGGCACGCTTTTGCCAGCTGCATTAGCAACCAGCTGAACATCTATCAACTGACGCCTTGCTGATTCCAGTAACGGACGAATCATCTCAAAGCGCTCAACGACTTCGTCCCATTTTTTATCCGTGCTAAACAAGTGTGACGCCCGTGTAGGCTCACTTGAACTCGGGCTTAGCGCCAGATCAACGACATGAGCGATTTCGAGTTTAGAATGATCAACAGTCCGTATAACTGCATCGGTTAGCCCTTTCAGCTCAATGACAATCGCCGCAGTATTTCGCCAATAAACAAGTTGGCCCGGCCGAATAGTTTTCATTCTATTCCCACCTCTCCGTCCAGATACGGGAGCTCATGGTCAGAGGCTCGTTCAGATTGCAGCCAATTTCCCCAATGGAGATCAGGTGCCAAAGGGTTGGAATCATCTGAGCCCGGTCGTTGGCGTCGTGACATAGTGTGCCGAGTAATACGTTAGGATCAGCAACTTTTAGTCCACTAAGCGCTATCAAGATAAGTTTGCTCGATTCTAGAGAAGAGACTCGATCCCGAAAAGGCCATAGAAATTTGATATTTTGCAAGTACGGCGTTCTAATTTCTCGCTCAGTGAAAACCTCGAAGCACCATCCTCGATCTATGCAGTACGCCTTCGCGGCCCTGAACTTGGGTAGGAACACTTTCCATTGCTCACGAAAGTCCTTTCGATATTTCACCTCGAACAGCGTAGGGGCGAGATACCCAGGCGTTTCCTTGTAGTGAATGAGCCCGTCAGGGGTGTAGCTGCGCTTCTGGCCGTCGTTGTTTCTATACTCAATGGTCAGGGGCTGAGGCAGGAAGCTTTGGACGTTAGGGTCGAAGCGAATGATCTCCATCATGTCTCGCTCTAATGTGGACTCGTAGTGACCAAACATTGGCACGATCCCCGTCACGCTGCGACTCCTGATCCCGATTTCACGAACAGGTTGGCTCAGTTTCGTCTTTGTCATTTGCGCATACCATTGTAATTTTTCGGTATTTTCTCACTTACCAATAGAATTTACAGTGGTGTTACGGAAAATCAGTTAGCCTTGACCTTCCACAACTGATCGAGGCGCGTGGTGTAACTCTGACTCATCAACTCCCGACGCATCGCCCATTCAGGGTTCGCTGGCACGCACGCCGCCCTCAATGTGCCACGTCCCCAGCGAGCATTGATTTGATCAAGCACCGTCATCACTCTGTCCGCCGTGACCGGTTGAGTCTGCGCAAACAAGTCATCGGTAAATTCGCCCGGCTGACGCAAATCCATCAACAACACTTCGGCCTTGCTGTAACGAAAACCTGGACGATAAAGCCTATCCACGGCTTCGGTAGCGGCCCTGGTAATCAGTCGAACGTCATTGGTTGGGTAAGGTAGCTCCACCAATACGCCATTGACGTATTTGGCCTCGTCAGGATTAAACATTCCCGTGCGAATGCTCACGCGGATCTTTTTGCACAACGAATGCTGAGCCCTCAACTTCTCTGACGCCCGCTGTGCATAGGTGGCCACCGCTTCTTTGATCTGCGGCGCATTATCGAGTCGTTTGCCAAACATTCTGCTGCAACAAATCTCTTGCTTGGCAGGGGCCGCGTCTTCCAGGGCGAGGCAAGAGGTGCCGGCAAGTTCGCGCACCGTTTTCTCCAGGACTACACTGAATTTTCTGCCCAGTAGCACAGGATCCGCCTTTGCTAAGTCCATAGCGGAATGTATGCCCAGGGCATGCATGTGCGCTGTCATGCGCCGCCCAATCCCCCAGACTTCCTCGACGGCCGTGTTGCGCAGCACCCAATCGCGCTTGAAGGCATCGCACAGGTTCACTACACCGCCTGTCTGTGCCTGAAAACGTTTTGCCGTGTAGTTTGCCAGTTTGGCTAAAGTCTTGGTGTGGGCTATGCCCACACCAACCGGAATACCCGTGTGTTTGAGCACTTTGGCGCGGATTTCCCGCCCAAACTCGGTGAGATTGCCCGGCATACCGGTCAGCGTGCAGAATTTCTCGTCTATGGAGTACGTTTCACTGTCGCAAACCATTGATTCTATTAGAGTCATTACGCGCTCTGATAGCTGACCGTACAGCGAATAATTTGAAGAAAATGGCACAATGCCATAACGCCTCAACGTGTCTTTAATCTGGAAATACGGTGCGCCCATTTTGACGTAGGGTTTGGCGTCGTAGCTGCGTGCAATGACGCAGGAGTCGTTATTGCTCAAAACTACAATCGGCGTACTGGCCAAGTCGGGACGAAAAACACGTTCGCAACTGGCGTAAAAACTATTGTTCCGGGGCTTGCTAAAGGTTAGGAGTTAAGTAGCTTTATAAACAATGATTTAAAAAATAGCTTTAGCAGCAATAGGGATAGGTCAGCGGTTGGGGGTAGGTTGATGGAGCTTGTGTGGGCTACTGAGGATTTGGTGATTGCCGGTCGTCCTTATCCAGGCTTTCCGATCCTGCTTTGGGACACGCTCGACAGTTGCGTCCCCGCCAATGAATTCTTTCGCCACTACCTGTTGCGTGGAGCTATTGGGTCACGGAAGTCATGGCCAAGCACGGGGCGTGCGCTGTACGACTTTTTCAGTTTCCTCCAGGCGCATGACCTTGACTGGCGCGACGTGGACCGTGGCGAGGCCAAGAGTGTCGTAGCGGCCTACCGGGACTACTGCCTGGTGGAGTGCAAGTTGGCCCCATCAACAACCCGTCAACGGCTGCACTATGTGTGCAAGTTCTACGAGTATGCACAGCAGCAGGGATGGGTGAGCAGACTGCCGTTTGGCTATGAGGAACGGACGGTCAAACGCGCTCCCGGCTTCCTTGCCCACGTCGATGCCAGCGGCGGCAAGGCTATGGTGAACGACATCATGCCGCGCAAGCATCGGGCGCTGCCGAAGTTTCTGAGCATGGATGAGATCAAGGCGCTGCTGGCGACGCAGGAAAATCCGCATCACCGAATGATGATTCGGCTCGGGCTTCAGACTGGACTGCGCCGGGAGGAAATCGCCTCTTTCCCGCTTGCCTACATCTTCGATCCGGATAAAGCCGGTAGGCACGAGCGCAACATCCGGATTCACCTCGATCCACACGATGGCCATGGTATGCGCACCAAGGGCAGCAAGCCGCGCGACATCTACATCAGTCGCCGCTTCCTTGCCGATTTGCATCGCTACGTAGTGCAGGTTCGCGGTGAGCGGGCCTCATTGAGCCGCACCCGTACCAATCACGAGCCGCTGTTCCTGAACCAGTTTGGTGAGCCCTTCGCCGATGATGGCAAGCGCATCGCGCGCATCGTCCGGGAAATCGGCAAGCGGGCCGGTATCAGGGTCCATACCCACATGCTGCGCCACACCTACGCCACCCATACCCTGGTCACGCTCCAGCGCAACCGCGGCAGCGTGGATCCGCTGGTGTTCGTGCAGCGGCAGCTCGGTCATAGCTCCATTCAGACAACGATGGTGTACCTGCACCTGGTCAACGAACTGGCCGACGACGCGGTTCTGGCCTACGACGATGAGTTGAACGAAGGGTTGGGATCGGTCTGATGGGCAAACGTAAGGTATTCAACAGGACCGACCTCAGCGTCCCGCAGGTCGAGCACAACCGCGACTCGGCGGGTCGTGTCGTCGTTCTCCCCGAGGCGATTCCGCCGGCCACGACTACGGTCGCCTTCGGGCGCAATGCCACGCGCTCCCGGGGCTTCGACTTCGCACCCTGGTACGGCACGGGCATCGATTCGATCACCTACGCTTGCCAGCGGCAGATTGAGCGCTTCCTGGCCCGGCAGGACGGCGGGCTCGAGGCCAGTTCCGTAGCGAGCATCTGTAAAGGTGGTTTACGTCACTTCCTCAACTACATAGTGCTGCGCGCAACCGCGCTCAGGCGCGGGCTGACCCTGGACGACATTGATCGCGCCGTAATTGACGGGTTTCTTGGCCACCTCGCCGGACTGGGCATCACCACCCCTAGTCAGAGGAGCCACTACACCAGCACGAAGTCCGTCCTTCACGCGTTGGGCCGGCGTGGGCTGATTTCGTTGGTCACCACGGGGGACGATGCGACTTTCCCACGAAACCCGTTCCCAAACAGAGGCAAGCATAAGGGCGAAACGCCGCTGCCGAAGCGTCAGCGGCAGGCGTTCACCACCGCGCTCAGGCAGGCGGTCATGCCGATCTGGCACGACGACGCCCCGGTAACCGGCGAGTTGTTGGCTTATGCCCTGCTGACCGTAGCGCTGCACACCGGGCGCAATTCCACGCCGCTGCTGGAGATGGAGCGCGATTGCCTGCGCGCCCACCCCAAGGATAACAGCGTATTCCTGGTCCTTTGGAAGCGCCGCGGGCACACCAGCCACAAGGTGGCGCTGCGCGCCGAGAGCGCTGCTGCACACCTGTTGGAGTCCACGCCAACCGTCAAGACCAATGTCGAGCGCCTGATCCGGCGCGTCCTTGCCCACAGCGAACCGCTGCGCGCGGAGGCCCCGGACGACCTCAAGGAGCGTGTGTGGCTGTATCGCGTGCACCGCGGCCCAGGCCTCGGCAGGGTCAATGCACTGACTGACGGGACGTTGAAGCTGGCGATCAAGAAACTCGTGGCCGACCACGGGCTCACCGATATCGACGGCCAGCCGCTGCGCATCAACGTCTCTCGCCTACGCAAAACGTTCGCCAACCGAATTTTCGAGTTGCTAGCGGGCGACCTGGCGACCACGGCATTCGCGCTTGGCAACACGCCGCAGGTGGCCGGGAGAAATTATCTGGCACCTAGCGGTGACGCGAGGCGCAACTGGCAGTTCATGGGCGAGATACTGGTTCAAGAGTTACTGACCCGCAGCATCGGCGCGACCTACCAGACGACCCCAATGGGGCGCTGTGGCGACCCGGTAAACGGCCAGTACGCACCGAAACGTGAAGGGGCAGCGTGTTTCTCGTTCCTCAACTGTCTGCGCTGCAAGCATTACGCGGTGACGGGGGAAGATCTGCACCGCCTATTCAGCTTCTACTTCCGTGTATTCGCGGAGCGCACGCGCATGGACAAGCGGCGTTGGGCGCAGGAATACGCGCACATTCCTCGATTGATTGACGACTACATCGTGGCCGAGGGGCTGCGGCGCGGGACTTTCAAGCCGGCGGCCGTCGAAGCCGCCCGCGAGCGTGCGCGCCGCGAGCCGCACCCGTTCTGGTCGTCCGATGTGGTGGAGAAGCTGGAGATCTTTGCATGAGCGACAACAACGTGGTCACGCTGCCTTGGGCGAACATCGAGTCACAGCCGGGGGAAGTACGCGAGCTACCCGAGAGCGACCGCGACGCACTCATCGTGAGCGCCATCCAGGTCGATGGGCACTGGGTCATCCTCAGCCGCTATGGCGACGACATTTGGCAACTGGACGGCTTTACCAGCAACGTGCCAGACAACTTGCGGCACCAGGACTTCAGCCGCGTGCCCTGTGCGTTTAAGGAGGTGATGAAGGCCCTGCTGTACCGCTACCTGCGGCGCGGCCGCGCGGGGCATAAGCGGCCCAGAGCGAGCACTTTGCGCAATTTTTTTGAGAATGCGCTGCCCTTCCTACGGCATCTAAACGCGCTCAAGCTCGGTCATTTCGGCGCGGTGACCCCCATGGTCTGCGCGAACTACGTTGCCGAGTGTCGGGCGTACCGGCAGACGCGCCGAAGCCAGGGTAAACCGCTGTCTCAGAGCGCCCTTGAGCGTCGCTTCATGGCGGTCGAGGCGCTTCATGAGTTGAGCCAGTACACCCACGACCCAGTCCCTCAGCATCCCTGGCCTGATACCTCGGCGAATGCGATGGCCGGCAGCGGCACAGCTCGCAAGCAGGGCGGCAAAACGCCGCTGATGCCGGATGAGGTGTTCTGCACCCTGTTCGAGAGAGCCTATGAGCAGGTTCAGCACGGCAAGGCCCTGCTCGATCTACGCGATGCCCTCGATGCCGTCGCAGCAGAACGGAGAAGGCAGGTTACCAGAACAGTCATAGAGGCTAAAAACCGCCACCTCGCCGCTTTTGGCTGGGAAGGCGGCCTGGGGGCATTTAATCAGGCGATCCTTGATCTACGAACCGCCTGCTACATCGTGCTGGCCAGCACCTCCGGTTGCCGCAACCACGAACTGGCCAACGTCCAGTCGGGCGCGCACCACCGCACCGAGGACGACGAGGGAACGATCTATCACTGGATGCGTTCCAGGTCGGATAAGACCGACACCGGGGTCCACGACTGGATGATCCCCGAGGTCGCCGTGCGCGTGTTGCGCCTGATGGAGCGCTGGGCCGAGCCGTATCAGGCTATGATCGCCGCCGAGATCGCCGAGCGGCGAAGGGTCAACCCGCGCGACCCAGAAATCGCCAAGGCGCATAAGCATCACCATGCGCTCTTTCTCGGGGTGAGCCCTGCAAAGGGCAATCAGGTTCGCACCCTGTCGGGCATCGCATGGAACAATGCCCTCAAGGCGTTCGCGCAGGGCGGTGGGCTGGACTGGAACCTCGCCAGCCATCAGTTCCGCCGCAAATTCGCCAACTACGCGGCGCACAGCCAGTTCGGCGACCTGCGCTACCTGCGCGAGCACTACGCGCACTGGTCCATGGACATGACGCTGGGCTACGCCATGGACCAGGACTGGGGCCAGCACCTCGACATCGAGTTGTACAACGACATCCAGGCAGAACTCGAAGACATCAAGTTCGGAGTCGTTGACACCTGGATGGGGGACGAACCGTTGGCCGGCGGCTACGGTCGCTCGATCAAACGCTGGCGGCGCGATCCGGCAAACCTCGCCATCTTCAAGAGCCATGCATCGATGGTGACCTCAATTGCCGAGAGCACCGCGATCCGCAGCAATGGCCACGCCTGGTGTACCGCCAGCAACGACGGTTGCGTCGGCAACACATTAGAGCGGACTCGCTGCGGCGACTGTCAAAATGCCGTGATTGGGCGCAGCCACATTGGCATATACCAGCGTCTTTACGACAACCTGAAGGGGTTGCTGGATTGCAACGACATTGGTGACGGTGGCCGCCAGCGAGTCTTGCGCGACCTGGAGCGCTGCCGTGACGTGCTCGGGCAGCTTGGATACACCCCGGAGACGAATGTAGTATGACGACCAAACGCAAGCCCTCGGACGCCCGCGAGCGGGATTTGCAACTCGCGCTCGCCCGCATCCAGCGTGGTCGGGCACATACTGGGGAAACCAAGGTCACTATCGCCGCTGTGGCGCGCGAGGCGGGCGTTTCGACGGCGCTGATCCACAACCACTACCCCATAATCGCCGAGGCGATCCGCGATGCTCAGGGGCGCTCCAGTCGCGCCCAACGCGATGTGAAGCACCAGGATCTCCGCGCGGAGCGTGAGAAGAATCGCGCGCTTCGCCAGGAGATCGAGGAGCTGCGCGCCAAGGTCGCCAGCCTAGCCTCCATCAACGAGGTTTTGATAGCCGAGAACCGAGTTCTAAAGGCAAAGCAGAGCGACTCCAAGGTGGTTGATCTGGCCGCGTGCATATTCTGACGTAATCCCGATAGCAGTCATTCTCTAAACCCGCTACTGATAATGCTCAAATGGCACCGTCAATTATGCGCTGTCCGCCGGCCGGGATCGGCCAGAGGATAGCGGCTCACGTCGCCGGCTCGAAGCTATTACAGACCGCACAGGTGCGCCCATGCTACTGCTCCCCATAGAAATGTTTAACGAACGAGGGACGGAAACTTTGGTGGCAGGCTAGGCAGCTTTGCTGTGTTTTGGCGAAGGCCACGATGACTGCTTGGCCGTCACTCCGCTTAGCAGCTTCACCCATGGCAGTCGCGGCATCATGCACCCTTCCATCAAAGCCTCGAAACTTTCCGGCTTCTGTTCCAAGCCAGGCGAGGATGCGCATCTTTTCCGAAATAGGTGGCTCGGCATGCTTGGCAATTCTTGGTGCCAACTCGGCAACCAATGACCAATCTTCTTTGGAGATCGCGCCCGTGACGGCTTGCATATCATGGTCAAGTCTTTTCATTATGGTCCGAAGCTCCATTGGCTTTGCCGTCTCTACGGACTGCGCACCAAGTGACGTGGCGGAGGTTGCCAAAATCACGGAAAGCGAGACGGCGAAGAACGATCCTAGTTTTAAGGGCTGACTCACGAGTTTCTCCGTTGATGTTGTTGATGAAGACTTTGGGTCTGACGAACGGTTGCTATGTTCGTGCAAGAAGCATTCAGGCTTGGGAAGCTCGATGTCTTCGTACGCAAGGCGCTACGTTGACAACTCGCGCATGGTGGAGAGGCGCGAAATCCTTGAGATGTTCATCGCCCATTCGCTAAACAATCCAGCCAACGCAGCGCTTAGCCATCCTCGAGCACCGTGGCGAGCCAGCTGACTTGCTGCTGCACAGCCATGGACTCGCCCCAGCCACCCCCAAGGGCCTTGTACAGCGCCACCAATTGCACGGCGGCGTTGGTATGCGCCCGCGCGGCTGCGGTTTCGGCCTCGTGCAGGCTGCGCTGGGCTGCCAGCAGTTCGACCAGGGCGATGTCGCCCGCGGCGTAGCGGGCCTTGGCGTGGCCGTAGCTCACGCGCGCGGCATCCAGTGCCATGCCGCGGCGCTCCAGTGTGTCCAGCCCGCCGTGATAGTCGCCCAGCGCGCGCTCGGCATCGCCCAGCGCCGCCAGCACCGCCTGCTCGTAGGCCAGCGCAGCCTGCCGCTCGGCCGCCTCGCGTGCCCGAATTTCGGCTCGCACGCGGCCACCGTCGAACAGGCGCCAGGAAATCAGCGGCAGGATGGAAAAACGCGAGCTGGATGCATCGAACCAATTGCCCGTACTGAGCGCCTGGAACCCGCCGCCGACACCGATGGAGAGTTTGGGGAACAACTCGGCTGTGGCCACGCCGATGTCGGCAGAACTCGCTGCCAGGCGACGTTCCGCAGCCAGCACGTCAGGGCGTCGGCGCAGCATATCTGCGCGCTCGCCCACCGGCAGCGCCCGCAGCGTGCTCGGCGTCAAGGGGCCATCAAGCAGTGCCAGCTCCCGCTCCGGCGGTGTGCCCAACAGCACGCCCAGGCTGAGCACCGCGGCGCGCTGGCGCGCCTGGATATCCGGGATAAGCGCGTTGACTGCTGTCCATTGGGCGTACGCCGCCTCCACGTCGGCGGCCGACGCGTCGCCCAGGGCATGCCGCAGGCGCACCAATTCCAAGGTCTGCTGCAGCGTATCCAGCGTGGCCTGTTGTGTGTGCAACTCGTAGCGGGCGCCGGCGGCGGTGAACCAGGTGCGCGCGACCTCGGCCACGATGCGCATGCGTACGCCCTGTGCCTCGGCTTCGGTCGCCTCCAGGCGGGCGCTGGCGCCTTCCATAGCGCGCCGCTTGGCCCCGAACAAATCGGCTTCCCAGGCCGCGTCGAAGCCCGCATCGTAGATGGTCTGCGTGGCGTCAAGACCGGGAATGGAGCCGATGGGCAAGGGGCCGTTCTCGCTTTGACGGCGCCGGTTGACGCTCGCGCCAGCGCCGACGGTGGGCAATGCCTCGCCGGCCACGCGATCGCGCAGGGCGCGTGCCTCATCGATGCGTGCCGCAGCCTGGCGCAGATCCAGGTTCTGTGCCAGCGCCGTGGCCATCAGGCGGTCGAGGATCGGATCGTCCAGTGCAGACCACCAGTGGCTCAAGTCTGCGGACTGGGATTCGCTTGCCAACGGCAAGGTCCAGCCGCTGCCGACGTCGACCGGCGGCGGCTCGCGATAGTCGGGGCCCACGGTCGCACAGGCAGTCAGCAGCACGCAGGACAGGGCCAGCGCGAGCGGGCGCACGCGCCCAGGGGTCAGGCCGGTGACGGTTGCGCGAAGAAAGGGAGTGCGGGTCTTGGATTTCATTGCAGGCGTCCTCGGACGAATACGGTGGCCATCGTCAGCGTGGCAAGGGCGATGACCGCCAGCGGCCACAGGCTGGCGAGAATGTCACCGGGCGGCATGGCCTTGAGAAAGCTGCCTTCGACGATGATGAGGAAGTGGGTTAGCGGAATGGCCTGGGCCAGCCATTGCAGGACGACAGGCATGTTTTCCACAGGCGTCGCAAAGCCGGACATCAGCACCGCCGGCACGCCGATGGCGAACGCACCCAGGATGGCCTGCTGCTGGGTCATGCTGACCGCGGAAATCATCAGGCCGATGCCGACCACCGACAGGATGAACAGCACCAGGCTGGCGAGCAGAAGTGCAAACGAGCCAGTAAACGGGATGCCGAACAGGAATACGCCTGCGCTGATCATGAACAGGCCCAGCACGGTGCCAATTGCGAGTGCCGGCAGTGATTTGGAAATGATGATTTCCGGCGTCGAAGTGGGCGACACCAGCAATTGGTCGAAGGTGCCGAGTTCACGTTCGCGTGCAATCGACAGCGAGGTGATCAAGAGCGCGCTGAACAGGGCCAGGATGCCGGCGAGCCCGGGCACGATGAACCAGCGGTAGACCAGGTTCGGGTTGAACCAGTGACGCACGACCACGGGCGTTGGTGCTTGGGCGTCGGGCACGACCTCGGCGCCGACCTCGGCGGCGATGGTGGAAAGATAGGCCACGGTGATCTGGCCCGAGTTGCTGCGCCGACCGTCGACCAGCACCTGCGCGCGGCCGCTATCGCCGGCAGCAATCGAGCGCGAGAAATCCACCGGGATGGCGAGCGCGGCGATCACCTCGCCCCGGTCGATCAGCTCGTGCAGGTGCCGTTGACTATCCACGTGCCGCACGCGGGCGATGAATTTTGCGCTGTCCAGACGCTGCACCAGTTCGTGCGACCAGCGCCCCGCATCCTGGTTGTAGACGGCGATATCGACGTTGCGCACTTCCAGCGTCGCGGCAAAGGCGAAGATCAGCAACTGCAGGATGGGCGGCACGAACACGACCATGCGGCTGCGCGGGTCGCGCAGGACGCTGAACACTTCCTTGATGAACTGGGCGCGCAGGCGGGTGAACGAGAATGCGGAAGTCAACATCGTTTCACTCCAGGTTCTTGCGCGTGGCGCGCTTGGCGATCATGAAGAACAGCGCCCCGATTGCCGCCATTGCCGCCAGGTTTGGCAGGAATACCGCCCAGATGTCACCGACCAGGAACACGGTCTTCAGCGAGTCGACGAAGTAGCGGGCCGGAACCAGCAGGGTGATGGCCCGGATCGGTGCGGGCATGGCGTCGATTTCGTACAGGAAGCCCGACAACATGAAGGCCGGCAGGAAGCCCGTGAACAGCGCGATCTGCGCCGCGAGGAACTGGTTGCGCGCCAGCGTCGAGATCAGCAGACCCTGACCCAGAGCCGGCACCATGAACACCGCCGACAGGAGCAGCAGGGCCGGCAAGGAGCCGCGCATCGGGACGCCGAATACGAACACGGCCAGAGCCGCCGCGCCCAGCGTAGATAGCATGCCGAGCACGAAGTACGGCAGCAGCTTGCCGATCAGGATTTCGGCCACCGAGGCGGGCGTGGACAGCACTGCCTCCATGGTGCCGCGCTCCCACTCGCGCGCCACCACCAGCGCGGTGAGCATGGTGCCGATGATGGTCATGACGATAGCGATGGCGCCGGGGATCAACGCGCGGCGGCTCTCAAGCTCGGGGTTGAACCAGTAGCGCGGCTCCAGCACGATGGACTGCGCCGGTGCTGCAACGTCCAGCCCGGCACGCCAGGACTGCACCACGCCGCGGGCGTAATTTTCGACATAATTGGCCGTATTGGGGTAAGAGCCATCGGTGATGATCTGTACCAGCGGCTCGCAGCCACGCTGGGCCAGACGCTGCTCGAAATCCTGCGGAATCACCACGTAGCCGCGCAGGTCGCCGGAGACCAGCTTATCGGCCACTTCGCGCCGGTCATGAACGAAGTGCGTGTTCAGGAAGCGGGTGCCCGAAAACGCTGCGGCCAGCGACTGTGCCGATGCGCCGGGCGACTCCAGGACCACGCCAACACGGACATCCTTCGCATCCAACGACACCGCATAGGCGAACAGCAGCAGCAATACCACCGGCAGCACGAACGCGATCAGCAGCGTCGAGGGGTCGCGCAGCGCCTGGTAGCTTTCCTTGGTGACCAGGGCCATCAGGCGCCGCAGATCAAAACGGCGCAAGTCGGTCTGCTGTGGTCCACTCCCGCCTTTGTGCTTTGTGGCGCCGTTCATGTGGCGGCCTCCATCTCGCGGTCTGCCGACTCCACCAAGTGAATGAAGGCGTCCTCCATGGTCGGGTCGGGCCGTTCGGGGCTGATCGCCAAACGTTTGAGCGCGTCGGGCGTATCCAGCGCTATCAACTGTGCCTGTGAGAGCAGCGCCACGCGGTCGCAGTATTCGGCCTCGTCCATGAAGTGGGTGGTGACCATGATGGTCACGCCCTTGCGGGCCAGGCCGTTGATGTGGGTCCAGAATTCGCGCCGGGTGATGGGATCTACCCCTGAAGTGGGTTCGTCCAGAAACAGCACCGGGGGCCTGTGCATGAGCGAGCAGGCCAATGCCAGGCGCTGCTTGTGCCCCAGCGGCAGGGAATCGGGCGTGGCGGACAGCCAGTCACCCAGATCGAAGGTTTCGATCATCTCGGCGATGCGCTCGCGCCGCGTGCTCCCGTCCAGCTGGTACACCCCGGCCGAGAACTCCAGGTTCTGCTGCACCGACAGCAGTCCATAAAGCGAAAATTTCTGTGCCATGTAGCCGAGCTGGCTCTTGGCTGCGCCGGTGGCGCGGCGCAGATCGTGACCCACCACATGCGCTTCGCCAGCAGTGGGTTTCAGCAGGCCGCACAGCATCTTGAAGGTGGTGGACTTGCCGGCGCCGTTGGGACCGAGCAGACCGAAGATTTCGCCCTTTTGCACCTCGAAGCTGACGTTGTCGGTAGCGGTGAATTCGCCGAAGCGCTTGGTGAGATTGCGGCACGACACGGCAATGTCGGAACCCAGCTCAACCGGCGGCAGACGCTCGGCCAGCGTCGAAGTGCCGCCGGGGCCGCCACCGAGCAGATCGATGAAGGCGTCTTCGAAGCGCGCAGGCACCTGTGCCAGCCGCACTTGTGCCTGATTCGCCAGCGACTGGATCTCCCGGGATTGTGCACCGTCGCGCAGCACCAAGCGCACGCCGGCGCCTTGAATGACGCCATCGCTGACACTGGGCAGATCGAGTGCCTGGGTCAGGACCGCTCGGCGCTCGGCACCAACGTCTTCTAGCCGGAAGCTGCGGCCTTCGAGCTGCGCGGTCAGTGCTTGCGGCGGACCATCGAACAGGAGCTGTCCCTGGTTCAGCAACAGCACGCTCTCGCAACGCTCGGCCTCGTCGAGATAGGCGGTGGACCAGACCACGGCCATACCTTCATCGGTCAGCGCCTGCACCATGCGCCACAAGTCCTGGCGGCTGACCGGGTCGACACCCACGCCGGGCTCGTCCAGCAGCAGCACCTTGGGCCGCGCCATGAGCGCACAGGCAAGGCCCAGCTTCTGCTTCATACCGCCGGAGAGCTTGCCGGCGAGGCGCTTGGTGAAGGGCCCGAGCCGCGTGAAATCGAGCAGTTCGGCAAACAGGTCGGCATTGCGGTCTGCATCCATGCCGCGCAACTGCGCATACAGGCGCATGTTCTCCATCACCGACAAGTCTTCATACAGACCAAAGCGCTGCGGCATGTAGCCGCTGGCGACGTGAATGGCATCGTTGTCCTTGACCACGTCAAAGCCGGCCAGGGTGACGCGGCCGGCGTTAGGCACCAGGAGGCCGGTCAGAATCCGCATCAGCGTCGTCTTGCCGGCCCCGTCGGGGCCGACCAGACCCGTCAGCCGCCCATAGTAGATGCGCGCGCTCAAGCCCCGCAGGGCCTTTACGTCGCCGAAATGCTTGTCCACGTTTTCGATGACGACGGCAGCGTCTTCGCCCGCACCAGCAGGCATGGCGGTGATGGCAGGGCTTGTCTGCATTTCAACGCTCCCCCGGGATATTGGTGCCGGCTTTCGCATCGACCTCGATCGTCACCGGCATACCCTGGCGCAAGGCCCCGTCGCTATCGGCTTCGTCGATGACGATGCGCAGGCGGTACACCAGATCCGTGCGCAAATCCGTCGTCTCGACCGTCTTGGGTGTGAATTCGGCGCGTGGCGAGATGAAGCCAATCTGGCCGCGATAGAGCTTCTCAGATGAATCGCTTTTGACGCGCACCACAGTTCCGGGGGCGATGCGCCCCAAGTCCGACTCGCCCACGTAGGCGCGCACGTAAACCGGCTTGTCCAGGCTCAGGCTGTAGACCGCGCTCTGGCTTCCAACCATGCTGCCGGGCTCACGCACTCGTGCGATGACGGTTCCGCTACTGGGCGCCATCAACTCGGTGTCCGCCAGGGCTGTCGTGGCTTGCGCTGCGGCAGCCTGCGCGGCCGCGAGGCGAGCCTCCGCCGCGGCGATGTCTTCCTTGCGGAAGCCTTCGGCTGCTTGCGACAGGGCCGCCTTGGCTGCTTCGACGCCAGCGGCTGCCTGGTCTCGTGCCGTGCGGGCGGCGTCGACCGTACGCTGGCTGCTGGCGCCCGATGCCAGTAGGCCATTCTGGCGCTGGAAATTACGCTCGGTCTCGGTGGCGAGCGCCTGTGCCTGCCTGAGAGCCCCGCGCGCCTGGGTGATTTCCTGCGGCCGCAGACCACGGCGCAGCTTGGCCAGTTCCGCCTGTGCAACCTGCACCTGGGCTTGCGCCGCCGCAAGGGCTTCCCGATAGGGTTGCGCATCAAGCGCCGCCATGCGTTCGCCGGCGCGTATGGCATCGCCCTCATCGAAAGCCATTTCAGTCACGCGCCCAGGCTGGCGGAAGGCCAGTTGCACCTCGCGGATGTCAACGTTGCCGTACAAGCGCAGCTGACTGTCATCAGTACCTGCGCGCTGCATCCAGAAGAAGCCGGAACCACTTGCAATCGCGACGATGGCGGCAACGACGAGGGTACGTTTGGCTTTGTTGGAAAGGCCGTTGATCTTCATTGCCCGGCCTCCGAGTGGCGGACACCACGGCGGTAGATGGCGAACACCCCAGGCGCGTCACGGCGGATGCGCGCCACATCGCCCGCCAGCAACGACTGCATCACCAGCCCTTGAATTGTGCCGATGAATAAGACGACGGCCGCGTCCACATCCAGTTCTGAATGCAGCTCGCCTCGCGCCTTGCCGGCTTCGAGCAGTCGACGCAACCGCTCGCCATATTGGCGGGTCAATGTCTGTACCATTTTCTTGGGTAGGGACTCTCCCGGTCGCTGCAATTCCCCGAAGAGCATCCTCGGCACACCCGGGTGTTCGGCCACGAAGTCAATGTGCGTCTTGAAGATCGCCTCAAGGGCTGCGAGCGGTGACGTAGCGCCTTCTGCGGCCTTGTCCACCCGAGCCAGCAGGCGTTCCGTGACCCAGGACATCACCGCCTGCAGGATGGCGTCCTTATTCGGGAAGTGACGAAACAGTGCGCCCTGGGTTAGCCCCATGCGCTGCGCGATGGCAGTGGTTGTGATGTCGCTGGGATTCTGTTCGGCAGCCAGGTCGACGACTGCCTCGATGGTGGCCACACGCCGCTCATCGGCTGGTAGATGCTTAGGGTGTCCGCTCATCACTTGCGCTTCCAGAAGTAAGTAATCAATTACTAACTTATCACAACACAGGCACGCCGCAAGAGGAAACGCTCGAAAAGGAGATCACGATGAGCCGCAGAATAACTATCGGGCGGCTGGCAATGGCTGTCGCTATGCACGGTCAGGCCTGGTCTGCTCAGTCTGGCGTCGCGCTCGGCTGAAATCGGCCCGCAGCATGTGGTATGCCGGAATAGAACCGCAGCGCGTTCCTGGCGACACGTGAAGCACCCAAGCAACATTCAGGACGCCGTGAAAAGGGGGGCAGATTAGATTATTCAGTTAATGAATTGGCTGCTTCTGGCCGGTTTCTGCCTGCCGCAGCCGGCAGCTCCGGGTCGATTGCTGTCCGTCATGGCCGGCAGCTTTGCGTCGACTGCTGCCGATGAAGGAAGCAGCATTTCGAGTAGCGCAATGCAGATCCTTGCCATTGGCTGGATTCAGTAGAATACGGACCTCGAAAAATCTATAAATAGTTACAAACAGTAAAGCATTGAATTGTAAGAATAAAATCAATACTAACGGTTAGTAAGGGTCCGGATGAGTTGCAATCGACCAACGCAAACACGGGTAAGCCTGCGGCTTGAGGTGTTTTACCGCTCATGGTCGCGCACGCTGTAGTTGACCACTCCCCATATCATCAGCTCGTCGCCTTCCATCACGTACCTGGGCGGGTATTTGGGGTTTTCCGCCATCAACACCACTTGGTTGTTTTGCACATGCAGACGCTTGCATACCGACTCAGTGTTGAGCGCAGCAATGACGATATCGCCATGACGCGCCGTTTTACTGCGGTCAACGATCACCAGGTCGCCGCTGAAAATGCCTGCGCCTTGCATGCTGTCGCCAAGAATTTTGGCCAGGTACATGTGCGGTGCACGAATATCAAACAATTCATCCAGTGATATCAGTTTTTCAAGGTGGTCGGCAGCCGGGGAGGGAAAGCCCGCTGATACCTGAGAGGAATAAAGCGGTAGCGATACGCCGCCGCTGACAATTGGACCAAGAAGGGTCACGCTCATACGCTGGCCTGAAATATGCTGTATGGATGAACAGTTAAGCGTGTAGCCTGGTTTCCGTCAACGTGAGCCGACGAATGCCGCGTCACCAGGTAGCAACGTCGAGCAAATACGGGGTTATGCCGAGATAAGGGGGAAATTCACTCACTTCGCCAGTAACACACTGTTCTAGTTTGATTTTTTTGAGTAGCCAAAAATCATTTTAACCCTGAAAAGGTGCCTTCACCGTGTTTAGCTCAGCAGTATCGGATATCATTTGTTTTCCGACAGCCCCGTATTTGCTAGGTTTGAAGCCCTTACGGAAAAAACTAGGGTTTGGGCGTGCAACCCCTACTTAGACACTGGTTTGCTACACCACCACACCAACCCAACCAGTCCAAAAAGCGCCAGGCCAGACACCAACATCGACCAATCAGGCCAAGTGGTGAAGGCGTGCCCCCTGACGGCCAGGCTTAATTGCATAAGGCCGTACTGGCCGCCGATGAGGATCACCGCACAAAGCAGCACTCTAAAAAAGTAGTTGTACATCCTGTGCCCTCCGCCCTTGCGTTCGTTCGGTGATAGTCCAGCAGGACTACTGTTGGCCTTCGGCGCCCTCGATGCCGCGCATCCGCTCGACGTGTTCGGCGTTGCTGTCAGTCACATGTTGCCCTCGGACCCTCAACGAGGGCGTCCAGTGGGCAATGGTGGCATGGATTCGGGTCAGTTGCTCGGCCAGGGGTTGGTTGCGGATTCCACGACACTTGGACACTCAGCCCACGATCATTTGGACACTCGTTCCATGCTCACTTGGACACCTGATCCACGTCCACTTGGACAGGCAGTCGGAGCGCAGCGACGCAGGTTTGCATTGTTAGTCTGAAGTCTCTGTCGCCGTCAATTTCGTTGCGCGTCTGCGCATCGATTCGCCCTTCAGTTCGATCCGATAAGCGTTGTGCACCAGCCGGTCGAGGATCGCATCGCCCAAGGTCGGGTCGCCGATCAGCGCATGCCATTTGTCCACCGGCATCTGGCTGGTGACCAGCGTCGAGCGGTTGCCGTAGCGGTCGTCCAGCAGTTCAAGCATGTCGCGCCGCTGCGCAGCGGTAAACGGCGCCAAGCCCCAGTCGTCCAGGATCAGCAGGTCGGTCTTGGCATAGCCGGCCATGAGTTTGGCGAAACGGCCGTCGCCGTGAGCCAGGCCCAGCTCCTCCATCAAGCGCGGCAAGCGCAGGTAGCGCACGCTGTAACCGTCGCGGCAGGCCTTGTGAGCCAGCGCGCAGGCGAGCCAGGTTTTGCCTACGCCCGTTGGGCCGCCGATGATCAGGTTCAGGCCGTCGCGCAGCCATTGGCCGCTGCCCAGTTGCAGGATCAGGGACTTGTCCAGGCCGCGTGGGCTGCGGTAATCGATGTCTTCCAGGCAGGCGTTATGGCGCAGTCGTGCCAGTTTCAGGCGGCTGCTCAGACGCGTGTTTTCACGTTCGGTCAGCTCGCGGTCGACCATCAGGCCGAGGCGTTCGTCGAAGCTCAGATCATTGATATCGGGCGTGGCGTGTTGCTCGCTCAGCGCCTTGATCATGCCGTGCAGGCGCAGGGTTTGCAGCTTGTCGAGTGTCGGGTTGGGCAGCATTTTGGTGCTCCTTTTTCAGGTCAGTGGTAGTAGCCAGGGCCGCGCAGGTTGATGTGTTCGTCGGGCAGTAGCGGCAGGTTTTGCTGGGACAGCGGTAGCTTTTCCAGCCCTTGGCGCAGGATCGATTCAAGGCTTTTGTAGCTGCACGCGCCCAGTGCCAGCGCTCGCTGGCAAGCGGCTTCCAGCCGCTCTTCGCCGTGCTGCTTGCTCAGGCGCAGGATGCCCAGGCAGGCGCGGAAGCCGTGCTGAGGATGGATTCGGCGCTCAAGGATGTAGGCGATAACGCCAGCGGTGTTAGGCCCGGTCTGCTCGGCCCAGCGGATCAGCCGTTGCGGTGTCCATTCGGCGTGCTCCCGGTGGCTCTTGGGCATGTGCTCGGTTTGGGTGGTGTGGCGGCCTTTGTGCAGCGAGCGCAGGTGACTGGCCACCCGCTGGTTGGCGTGGAAGCACTCGACGGTCTTAGCGGTTAGCCGCACTTCGAGTTGGTGCTTCACCAGCTGGTACGGCACCGAGTAGTAATGGCCCTCGACCTCGACGTGATAGTCGATGTGCACCCGCGCCTTTTTCCATTCGGCGTAGACATACGGATGTTCTGGTAGCGGTTGCAGTGCGGGTTGGTCGATGGTCTCGAAGGCCGAGCGGCGTGAGCCGGGCAGCTTCTTGAAGGGCTTTTGATTGAGGCGTTCGAGCAGCAGGCTGATTGCCGTGTTGAGTTCTCCGAGCGAGAAGAACTGGCGGTTGCGCAGCACTGCCAGGATCCAGCGCTCGACCACTTGCACACCCACTTCAACCTTGGCTTTGTCCTTGGGTTTACGCGAACGCGCGGGCAGTACGGCTACGCCGTAATGCTCGGCGAGATCGCGGTAACTGGGGTTGATGTCCGGCTCGTAGCGATGCGCCTTGGTGACGCCACTGCGCAGATTATCGGGCACCAGGATCTGCGATGTGCCGCCGAAAAAAGCAAAACAGCGGGCGTGCGAGCCCAGCCAGTCGGGCAGTTTCTGCGACCAGGTGGCCTCGGCAAAGGTGTAGCTGGACGCGCCGAGGACGGCGACGAAGATCTGGGCCTGACGGATTTCACCGGTCTGTCGGTCGATGATGGGCGCGGTCTGTCCGGCGTAATCGACGAACAGCTTTTCGCCGGCACGGTGCTCCTGGCGCATGACAACGTCGACCTTGGCGGCCCAGAGGCGGTAGTGCTCGCAGAACCAGCTGTATTGGAAGCCTTGCGGGTGAGCGAGTCGATATTCCTGCCAGAGTAGGGCCAAAGTGACGCCGGGGCGGCGTAACTCGGCATGCGCCCAAGACCAGTCAGGCATCGGACGTTGATCGCTGGGAACTGTTGGTGCTGGAGGGAACAGGCATCGCTCCAGTTCGGCATCCGATAACAATGTCGGCCAACTCAGCCCGCAAGCGTTGAAACGGTGCAAGTAATTGCCCGCACTGCCGCTACTGATGCGCAGGCTGGCGGCGATCTTGCGCACGGACAGGCCAGCGTCGAACTTTAGACGTAGTACCTCTCGGATTTTACGCATGGATATACGCTCCACGATGACCTCTTCGCTTCGAGAAAAGAGGTCGATGGTAGTGAATAATCCTGCGTTGCTGCCTGCCTGAGCATGGATCGGATCAGTGGAACATCACTGTCCAAGTGCTTGTGGAATCAGTGTCCAAGTGGCCGTGGAATGAGTGTCCAAGTGGCCGTGGAATGAGTGTCCAAGTCAGCGTGGACTGGGTGTCCAAGTGCGCATGGAATCCCCAGGTTGGCTATCAATCATCGGTATGTCGGGGTTCCTTTCAGTTAAGCCCAGTTCAGTTCATTATGGGTAACGAGGACGTCATTCGCCGACTCGGCAACACCGGCGCGTAGCACTTCGCCACGAACCTCGCGATCCAGTTTCACAAGTCCCAAAGCGACGCCGTAAAAACCGCCCGCAAGAGCAGGCTCAATCTCGACGCCGGGGAAGTTGGACACGAATACCTCGAAGGCATCAGCGCCTTTTGCGGCACGGAGCCGTGACACGTCATCTGTCACGGCTAAGACTTGGCACGGGCGTTATACCTCGTAAAGCCCGGTTTTTTACCCACTTAGGGAACTTGAGCCTCTGAGTGCCAGCACTCCCTCCAGAATTGTCACTCCAATAAAGTGGCACTCTGCCAAAAGAAATACTCGCGACGGCCAATGATACTTTTCCCTTGTTCACGACCCCGCTGATAGGAGAAAAGCCCGCCCCATGAATCTTTTCTGGAGCAGGCGATGTTCTCTATTTTCCGTCGTAGTAAAGCGCGACCCGCTCAGGGCCCCTCCCCTAATGGCTTTATGCAGCCGGCCTCCAGCCAAACACTGTTGGCATCGCCGCGCCGCCAGAAACTACTGGAGAACATCTGGCAGCGTGCATCGTTATCCCGCTCACAGTTTGCCGAACTTTACCGGCGTCCACTTGAGCGCTACGCAGAGTTGGTCCAGCAGCTTCCTGCTTCGCAAAACCATCACCATGCACACCCCGGCGGCATGCTGGATCACGGGCTTGAAATCGTCGCCTATGCCTTGAAGATTCGACAGACCTACCTGCTCCCCATAGGCGCACCACCGGAGTCTCAATCAGCACAGGCTGAGGCATGGACTGCCGCAGCAGCTTATGGCGCCCTGATACACGACCTCGGCAAGATCGCCGTCGACGTGCACATTGAACTGGAAGGCGGCAAAACCTGGCACCCGTGGCATGGCCCAATCAACCGTCCTTATCGCTTTCGATACGTGAAAGGCCGCAACTACCAACTGCACGGCGCCGCCGCCGCACTGATCTACACGCAGATCCTCTCTCAGGACATTTTAGACTGGCTCAGTGGCTTCCCCGAACTGTGGTCGCAGTTGATCTTCATCTTGGCCGGCCAGTACGAACACGCAGGTATTTTGGGCGAAATTGTAGTCAAGGCCGACCAAGCGTCCGTTGCCCAGGAGCTCGGCGGCAATCCTGCCCGCGCCCTCTCCGCACCGAAACAGTCGCTGCAGCGGCAACTGGCTGACGGCTTACGTTATCTGGTCCGTGACACGTACAAGCTAAATCAGCCCGATGGGCCGTCAGATGGATGGCTGACACAAGAGGCTTTGTGGCTAGTCAGCAAGCCTATTTCCGATCAGTTACGCGCTTATCTGCTTACCCAAGGGGTTGAGGGTGTTCCCAGCTCAAATGCCCCTTTCTTCAACATGCTGCAGGATCAGGGCGTGATTCAGACGAACGCTCAAGACAAGGCCATTTGGAAGGCCACGATTGATAATGGCCGAGGCTGGCGCAACACGCTCACGCTATTGAAGCTCTCGCCGGCACTGATCTGGAATGATCCCAATGACCGGCCTGACCCGTACATAGGCACTGTTGAGGTAGAGGTCGGCCAACCGCCAGAGGAGCCATCAGAGAACATACTGATCGCAGAGCCCAATAAAACGACGCTTAAGCACATCGAACCCAAGGTTGCCCCAGCCGAACCATTCACGCCAACGAACTCTGCGACAACACTTCTCCCTCCTGCAAGCGATCCCGATGAGATTGACGCACTGCTCTCCCTTCTTGGTAGTATCGCTGAGCCACCATACGATTCTAATAACCAAAACAACCCACACGTATCTCCGGCCAATACAGACCTCTCGGCGCCGGAGAATTTCCAGCCTTCTCAAGCCCACGAGTCAGGAGGTGTATTCCCAGAAGCCATACAGGAGGTCGGCCCAGTGCCGAATAGTCATGTCGAGCTAGGCCAGGGATTTGTCGAATGGCTTAAAAATAGCGTCGCCTCACACACCCTCGTCATCAATGACGCCAAAGCGCTGGTTCACACCGTGGCGGGAACGGCCCTACTGGTCACCCCAGGCGTTTTCAAGCGTTACGTCCTAGAACACCCCCAGATTGAGCGGCTAGCCAAAGCACAGCAGGTCACCGCCTGGCAGTTAGTCCAACGCAGCTTCGAGAAACAGAAGCTTCATCGAAAAACGGACAAAAGCTTGAACATCTGGACGTGTGACGTGGTTGGCCCCCGCAAATCAAGACAGCTCAAGGGTTATTTGCTTCGGGATCCCCGAACGATTTTCACGGAAGTCCCTTTCGACAACCTCAGCTTGTCGCTCAGATCAGAATCAATGGAGCCCACAAAATGACTACTCCCCTGCAACTGACGGAGGATTACATCTTTGCTCGTGACCTCAGGGAAGCCACTGCGAAGATCTATCACGCTTCGACCAAAGCGCTACTCAAGCATTTCGGCGCGACCCCGATTGAAGAGATCGATCACAGGGCAGTCCTGTCATGGAGGAAAACCTTTCTGACGAAGGACAAATCAAAGCGTAGCTGGAACACGTACTCGAGTCACCTTCGCACCATATGGGGATATGCCATAAAGCATGGAATGTTAACTCATACCCAAACTAACCCGTTCAAGGAAACCTGCGTTACGCCGGCAAAACGAGCAAGCAAGACAATTGATGGCGACGTGATCCAGCAAGCGCGCAACTGGCTTAATGCTATGGAGGGGGAAGAGCGCTGTACGCACCAGCGTAGCCAAATAACCCCGGCATGGTTCTGGCTCGCAGTTTTCGAGGTGTTTTATTACACCGGTATTCGGCTCAATGCTTTATTGCATGTGCGCTACAAGGACATTGATTGGGACGCGCAAATGATCTTGATACGGGGAGAAACGGAAAAAACGCATCGAGAATTCTCAGTGCCTATCATGCCGGGCCTGGCACCTCACATACGACTCATCCTGGACAAGGCGAAACGTGCAGGCTTCTGCGCGGACGATCAGTTGTTCAATGTAAACCGTTTCTCTAGGTACTACCGTGGGAAGGAAATGACTCTGGACCAAGTCGAGGCGATGTATACAAAGCTCACAACGAAGATGGGGGCTCGTATCACACCACACCGCTTTCGACACACGTTAGCCTCTGATCTGATGAAGCAGCCCGAGCGCAATATCCACCTGACAAAAAACCTGCTAAACCACTCGAACCTGGCCACGACAATGAGCTACATCGAGGTGGACTACGGACACATGAGAGAGGTTCTTCATGAGCGCAGCGTGGTGCAAGGGGCGCTAAGACGCGTTCGACGAGAAGATACATCCATCAAGCCACTGCCCCATACAGAATCTCATCGATTATCGAACGACTCTACGGCGCAGCTACCTCCGCCTAAAGCCTTGGAGCAGATGTCAAAGGCGATAGGCCTATCATGCGGATTTGAGCTAGAACAGATATTGAGCTACGTCGCGGCCCGTGTTGGGCGGCCGAATGAGCTGATCAGCAGAGAAACGCCCCCTCCCTCAGAGCTTAGCGCCATCAACGCGCTTTTAACCTCACCGTTCAAAAACACAACCGCCAGCACTTCAGGCGCGATGGTTTACGCAGCCGGGCCTACAAAAAACGGCCTCTGACCGCTCGTCGGTTATTCTGGATTCTAGCCCAGCCTTGTTTTCGACACGAGGAGCATGAGCTCGCCAACACGAAGGCGAAATTTTGGAGAGGTGCTTGCGTAAAGCAAAAAAAACGCCCTTAAGGCGTTTTTTATGAAGGCTGGTCGGGGTAAGGGGATTCGAACTCCTGACATCCTGCTCCCAAAGCAGGCGCGCTACCGGACTGCGCTATACCCCGGTATATGCACCGAAAAAACCGGTGCATATTGACATCATGCGGCATCGAAACTAATGTCTGCCGCAGACGGCTGCATGTCTATTGAGTAGATACCGCTTAACTCGACTCTGAAAAAACACACATCCGCTTTGAAAATGGTGGGTCGTGTGGGATTCGAACCTACGACCAATTGGTTAAAAGCCAACTGCTCTACCAACTGAGCTAACGACCCAGAAATGGTCGGGGTAGGGGGATTCGAACTCCCGACATCCTGCTCCCAAAGCAGGCGCGCTACCGGACTGCGCTATACCCCGATATGGAATTTGGCTCCGCGACCAGGACTCGAACCTGGGACCCAATGATTAACAGTCATTTGCTCTACCGACTGAGCTATCGCGGAACTTCATTTCCAGCTCCTCAGGTGGTCTGCGTTACTGCTTGCTTTCCCCCCTCAGAGGCGCGCCATTTTACGGTTCTCGGCGCGCCTGTCAACAGAAAAAATACGATTTAGTACAATGATTTGCACGATGCGACAGTCCGACCCGCTGTGCGGGCGACAGAGCCGCTGGCAGCGTTCGACGGAACGGCGCCAGCACCCGTCGATCAGGCGAAGACGATCTCGTCATCCTGCACCCTCCCCGAGATGTTCGAGCCCGGCTCGAAGGCACCAGAGAGTATCTGCTGCGCCAGCGGATTCTCGATCCAGCGCTGAATGGCTCGCTTCAAAGGCCGCGCGCCATAGACCGGGTCGTAACCTACTGCAACCAGCTTATCCATGGCCTCGTCGCTCAGCTCCAGACTCAGCTCGCGCTCGGCCAGCCGCTGCCGCAGGCGGCCCAGCTGAATGCGCGCGATGCCAGCGATCTGATCGCGAGCCAGCGGATCAAAGACCACCACTTCGTCGATACGGTTAATGAACTCCGGCCGGAAGTGATGGCTCACGGCATCCATGACTGCCGCACGCTGCGCATCGGGATCGCCGACCAGCTCCTGAATCTGGCTCGAACCCAGGTTCGACGTCATCACGATCACGGTGTTGCGGAAGTCCACCGTACGCCCATGACTGTCGGTCAGACGACCATCCTCAAGCACCTGCAGCAAGATGTTGAACACATCAGGATGCGCCTTCTCCACCTCATCGAGCAGAATCACCGAGTAGGGCTTGCGACGCACAGCCTCAGTCAGGTAGCCGCCCTCTTCATAGCCCACGTAGCCCGGCGGCGCTCCGATCAGGCGTGCAACCGAATGCTTCTCCATGAACTCGGACATGTCGATGCGGATCATGGCCTCTTCGGTGTCGAAGAGGAATTCGGCCAAAGCCTTGCACAGCTCGGTCTTGCCCACACCGGTCGGGCCGAGGAACAGGAACGACCCACTGGGACGGTTCGGGTCGGCCAACCCGGCCCGCGACCGGCGAACCGCATTGGCCACCGACACCACTGCCTCGTGCTGCCCGATCACGCGCTGGTGCAGCAGGTCTTCCATCTTCAGCAACTTTTCGCGCTCGCCTTCGAGCATTTTCGAAACAGGGATACCGGTCCACTTCGAGACAACCTCGGCAATTTCCTCATCGGTCACCTTGTTACGCAGCAGCTGGTTCTCGGTCTTACCGTGCTGGTCGACCATCTGCAGGCTGCGTTCGAGGTCAGGCAGGATGCCGTACTGCAGCTCAGCCATGCGCGCCAAATCGCCCTTACGCCGCGCAGCCTCCAGCTCGGCCTTGGCTTGCTCGATCTTCTGCTGCATCTGGGCAGAGCCTTGGACTTCGGCTTTCTCCGACTTCCAGATCTCCTCGAGGTCGGCATATTCGCGTTCGAGCTTGACGATTTCCTCGTCGAGCTTGGCCAGACGCTTCTTGGTGGCCTCGTCGTCCTCGTTCTTCAGCGCTTCGCGTTCGATCTTCAGCTGGATCAGACGCCGGTCAAGACGATCGAGCTCCTCCGGCTTGGAATCGATCTCCATGCGGATGCGGCTGGCCGCTTCGTCGATCAGGTCGATCGCCTTGTCCGGCAGCTGCCGGTCAGTGATGTAGCGGTGCGATAGTTTCGCCGCCGCGATGATTGCGCCGTCAGTGATGGAGACGCCGTGATGCACCTCATAGCGTTCTTTCAGGCCGCGCAGGATGGCAATGGTGTCTTCTTCACTCGGTTCGTCGACCTGCACACGCTGAAAGCGACGCTCCAACGCGGCGTCCTTCTCGATGTACTGACGGTACTCATCAAGGGTGGTGGCCCCGACACAATGCAGCTCGCCACGCGCCAGCGCTGGCTTGAGCATGTTGCCAGCGTCCATCGCGCCTTCGGCCTTGCCCGCACCGACCATGGTGTGCAACTCGTCGATAAACAGGATGACGCGGCCTTCCTGCTTGCTCAGCTCGTTCAGTACCGCCTTCAGGCGCTCTTCGAATTCGCCGCGAAACTTGGCCCCCGCAATCAGCGAGCCCATGTCCAGCGCGAGCAACCGCTTGTCCTTGAGCCCGTCCGGGACCTCACCGTTGATGATGCGCTGCGCCAAGCCTTCGACGATAGCGGTCTTGCCGACCCCGGGCTCGCCGATCAGCACCGGGTTGTTCTTGGTGCGCCGTTGCAGCACCTGGATGGTCCGGCGGATTTCGTCATCGCGACCAATCACCGGATCGAGCTTGCCATCCTCGGCGCGCTTGGTCATGTCGACGGTGTACTTGTCCAGCGCCTGCCGCGACTCTTCGGCGTTGGGGTCGTTGACGGCCTCGCCACCCCGAAGATTGCTGATGGCGTTTTCCAGAGCCTTCTTGCTCACCCCCTGGGCGAGCAGCAGCTTGCCCAGACGGGTGCTGCCATCCAGTGCAGCGAGTAGTACCAGTTCACTGGAGATGTATTGGTCGCCTTTCTGCTGCGCGAGGCGGTCAGCCTGGTTGAGCAGACGCGCCAGATCCTGAGACATGTTCATGTCGCCGGTCGGGTTTTGCAGTTTCGGCAACTGATCAAGCTCTTTGCTCAGCGCCTGGCGCAACCCATTGATGTCGAAGCCCACCTGCATCAGCAGCGGTTTGATCGACCCGCCCTGCTGTTCAAGCAGCGCCTGCATCAGATGCAAGGGCTCGATGGACGAATGGTCGAAACCAACAGCAATGGATTGGGCATCGGAAAGTGCAAGCTGCAGCTTGCTGGTCAAACGATCGATACGCATGTAATCACCTTTCTAGGTAAAGGCAGGCCGTGCATTGAAACGCACTCGAACGAAAGCCTGCGAGATGGTCCTTAGATGAGGTTGATTGTTGGAGATTCAAGTCGGGCAAGCTGCAAGCTGCAAGCTGCAAGCTGCAAGCTGCAAGCGAATCAGCATGACGGCTGCCAGCGTCAATACTGACTCCTCCAGCTCCAGCGCTTTTCTCGGCTCTGCTTTTAATTTGCCGCTTGTCGCTTGTCGCTTGTCGCTTGTCGCTTGTCGCTGGCTGCTGTCTATTCCAGCCAGATCAGGCTGGCGAAGCGCCCTGTGCGGGCGGCACGGCGATAGGAGTAAAAACGGGGATCGCTGAGGGTACAGAAACCGCCGCCGAAGACAGCCGTAACGCCGCATGCAGCCAGACGGATTCGGGCGAGCTGGTAGATGTCGGCCAAGAAGTGGCCTGGGCGATGGCTGGGGGTAAAGGCTTCGAAACAAGCGGGGTGGCGAGAGATGAACGCATCACGCACCTCGCCGCCGACCTCGAATGCCGAAGGGCCTATTGCAGGACCGAGCCATGCAATCAATTGCGGCCCAGGCACCGCCATGGCCGCCACGGTAGCCTCCAACATGCCGGCAGCCAGCCCACGCCATCCTGCATGGGCAGCCGCGACACGCGCCCCGTCGAGGTCGCAGAACAATACCGGCAGGCAGTCGGCGGTCAGTACCGCACAGGCAATACCCGCTTCACCCGTCCAGCCGGCATCGGCGGTGGGGCAACCGCGCGGATCGGCTTCGACAGCGTTATTGGAATGAACCTGGCTCATCCAGGCAGGCTCGCAACCGAGCAGCCGCTGCAAGTACTGTCGATTTGCAGCCACCCGCTCGGGCACATCGCCGACATGATCGCCCAGGTTGAAGCCATCGAAAGGCGCCTGGCTCACGCCACCGCTGCGCGTAGTGATGCACGCTCTCACACGGCGAGGCGCGGGCCAGTCAGGGCGGATCCAGCTCTCCGGCCAGTCGGTCACCCGCTAAACGCCTCGCGATCCTGCTGCAACAACGTCAGCAGCCAGACAAGGTCATCCGGCAACGGCGATTCCCATTTCAGCCGCTCGCCACTGATCGGATGGTTGAGCTCCAGAAAACGCGCATGCAATGCCTGGCGCGGGAAATCGCGCAGCGTTTGCACCATGGTCGGGTTCGCTGCCGGCGGGATCCGAAAACGCCCGCTGTAAAGTGGGTCACCCACCAGCGGATAGCCGATGTGCGTCATATGCACACGGATCTGGTGCGTACGCCCGGTTTCAAGCTTGACCCGAACATGGGTGTGCGACCGGAAGCGCTCAAGCACCCGATAGTGACTCACGGCAGGCTTGCCGCCCTCGACCACTGCCATGCGCTGACGCTGCTGCCCATGCCGACCGATGGCCGCATCGATGGTGCCACCAGTGATGATCACACCGATGACGACCGCCTCGTAGATGCGGCTGACGCTGCGCGCCTGCAACTGCTCGACCAGACGCGTCTGCGCCTGCAGGGTCTTGGCCACCACCATCAGGCCGGTGGTGTCCTTGTCCAGACGATGCACGATACCGGCACGCGGCACGTTGATCAGATCGGGAACATGGTGCAACAAGGCATTGAGCAAGGTGCCGTCGGCGTGCCCGGCGGCAGGATGCACCACCAACCCGGACGGTTTGTTCAGTACCAGAATGTGTTCGTCTTCGAAAACGATATCCAGCGGAATGTCCTGCGCCACCCATTCGCCCTGAGCCTGCTGCGCGGCGCAAAGCTCCAGAACGGCACCCGCATGCACTGTATCCCGTGGACGCAGGACAGCGCCGTCTACGGTGAGCTGACCCTCCTTGATCCAGGCAGCGAGACGCGAACGGGAATGCTCGGAGAACAGCTGTGCCGCAACTTGATCGAGGCGCTGCCCACCGAGGTCGTAGGGCACCTCGGCGCAGAGATGAATGGCCTGGGTGGTGATCGTGGACATAATAAAAGGGCGCTTCAATAGTTGGAGAGGCAACCGTGCGATTCGACCGATTGCGACCGGCGATGAGCCGCTCCATGAGGAAGGGGAGCGACTCTGATCGACAGGCAGGACGCCCATGGGCAGATCCTGAGTCTGAGCAGCCCCTCGACAGCGACACGGGTGCAGCCTTTGGTTTCAGCAACACGCTTGTGTTTAAATACTGCGTCTTTGTCCCGGTCAGCCGGGGCGCTCATCATAACAGGACGGCTCAGCGCAAGACAGCCAGCCGTCACAGGGACGCAAGCCGCCATGCAAGTGAAACACCTGCTGCTGATCGCCATATTCGCCCTTACCGCTGCCTGTTCGTCCAACGAAACCATCAATGAAAACCTCGGCGAAGCGGAACTCTACCGGCAGGCACAGGCCGACCTGGACAATAAAAGCTTTACCAGTGCGATCAACAAGCTGAAGGCTCTCGACTCCCGCTACCCCTTCGGCCGCTTCGCCGAGCAGGCACAGCTCGAGTTGATCTATGCCTATTACCGCAATGTTGAGCCGGAAGCCGCGCGCTCGTCAGCTGAACGCTTTATCCGCCTGCATCCGCAGCATCCCAGTGTCGACTACGCCTACTACCTGAAGGGCCTGGCCTCCTTCGACCAGGATCGCGGCCTGGTGGCGCGCTTTCTGCCGCTGGACATGACCAAGCGTGACCCCGGCGCTGCGCGCGATTCCTTCAACGAGTTCGCCCAGCTGACCACTCGCTTTCCGAACAGCCGCTACTCCCCAGATGCCAAGGCACGGATGATCTATCTGCGTAACTTGTTGGCGGCGAGCGAGATCCATGTCGCCGACTATTATCTGCGCCGCCAGGCCTACGTGGCCGCGGCCAATCGCGGTCGTTATGTAGTGGAAAACTTCCAGGGCACGCCTGCTGTTGGCGACGGCCTGGCCGTCATGACCGAAGCCTATCAACGCCTTGGTCTCGAGGAGCTCGCTGACACCAGCCTGGAAACGCTCAAGCTCAACTACCCGCAACATCCCAGCCTGGAAGAGGGAGAATTTGTGCCGCGCCAGCAGGAAGCCGACAATCGCAGCTGGCTGTCCCGCGTCACCCTCGGCCTGATCGAAACGGAAAACAAAGCCCCAGACCGCTCGCAATCCAACCGCGACGTGGTGCGTCAGTATGAGAATGCCGCCGAGGATCTCCCGGATGAACTGCGACCCGTACTGAGAGAAGCGGAAACCGAAGCCGCAAAGGAAGAGCAAGACGAAGACCGCTCATGGTGGAGTTATCTGACCTTCGGCCTGTTCGACTGAGTACCCTACCGCAGCCTGCCAGATCGGCAGGCCCGCATGGCTTAGCCAGGAAGTAGAGATATGGGTCTGTTTCGACTGTTGTTCTGGATCATCCTCATTGCGGCTGCGTTCTGGCTCTGGCGTCGCCTGACCAGCAAGCCCGCAGCCCCAGGCAAGCCCCAACAGACCACTGTCATGACAGTGCGCTGCGTTCAATGCGGCGTACATCTGCCCCGTGAGCAAGCACTGCAGAGCCATGACCGCTGGTACTGCAGCCAGGCGCATCTGGAACAGGACAGCAAGTCGGGTGGGAACTGAACGCCTGACGTTTTTCGGTTACCAGGGCCGACGAATTCTTCGGCTCTATCATCTCTATCGCGTCGTAATCGGCTTGGTGTTGGTTCTGCTCATCAGCAGCGACCTGCACCATGATCTGATGCGCATGACCAACCCGACGGCGTTCCACTACGGCGCCTGGCTCTATCTGATCCTCAACATCTTCGCCGCCGTCTTGCTGCAGAATCCCAAGCGAGAACTACCGGTACTGGCGCTCGCGCTGTCGGATGTCAGCCTACTCGCCGCACTGTTCTACTTCGCAGGCGGCACACCCAGCGGGATCGGCAACCTGCTGATCGTCGCGGTCGCCATTGCGAATATCCTGCTGCACGGCCGTGTCGGCTTTTTCATCGCCGCAGTCGCCGCAACCGGCCTTATCTATCTGACGTTCTACCTCAGCCTAAGCGACAGCGCGGCAAGCAGTCAGTACGTCCAGGCCGCCGCACTTGGCACACTGTGCTTCGCCGCCGCACTATTGGTGCAGGGTCTGACCAGACGGCTACAAGTCAGCGAAACCCTTGCCCGCCAGCGCGCCGAAGAGGTCGCCAACCTCGAAGCGCTGAACGCCCAGATTCTGCAGCGCATGCGCACCGGAATCCTTGTCCTCGATCCACAGGAACGTGTGCTGCTTGCCAATCAGGGCGCCCTCGAGCTGCTCGGACAACAGTCACTGACTGGGGAACGACTGGCGCCGTGCTGCCCGGACATCATCAAGGGCCTGCAACGCTGGCGTGACAATCCGACCCTGCGGCCGCGCAACTTCAAGGCCACGCCTGACGGCGCCACGCTGCAGCCGAGCTTCGCTACGCTGCAGCATGGCGTGAAGCAGGACACGCTGGTGTTTCTCGAAGACATCTCGCAGATTGCGCAGAAGGCCCAGCAGCTGAAACTCGCGTCGCTCGGGCGGCTGACCGCCAGCATCGCCCACGAAATCCGCAACCCGCTCGGGGCGATCAGCCATGCCGCGCAATTGTTGCAGGAATCAGAGCTGCTGGACGCTGCGGATTTGCGGCTGACGCAGATCATTCAGGATCACTCGCGGCGCATGAACCTGGTGATCGAGAACGTGCTGCAGCTCTCGCGCCGACGCCAGGCCGAGCCGCAACTGCTGGACCTGAAATACTGGGTGCATCGATTCGCCAGCGAATTTCGCCAGACACTGCCCGCTCGGCACTTTGTCCACGTGGAGACCCAGGGCAGCTCATTGCAGACCCGCATGGACCCGAATCAATTGATTCAGGTGCTGACCAATCTGGTGCAGAACGGCCTGCGCTACAGTGGCCAGAAACATGACCAGGCACAGGTATGGCTGGCACTCTTCCGAGACGAGACGAGCGACCTCCCCGTACTGGAGGTACTCGACGATGGTGCAGGCGTGCCGGCCGAGCAGGTCCAGAACATCTTCGAGCCGTTCTTCACTACCGAGAACAAGGGCACGGGGCTGGGGCTGTATATCTCTCGCGAACTGTGCGAAAGCAATCAGGCGCGGCTGGATTACCGAGAGCGAGACGAGGGAGGCAGCTGCTTTCGTATCGTCTTTGCGCATCCGCGCAAGCTGAGCTGAGCCCGCCGAGAAGGCAACGGGTCACACATCGGCCACGGCCGTGGTACAACCTAG
>NZ_JAMOIE010000030.1 GCF_024448935.1 Stutzerimonas stutzeri | reverse complement strand
TTCGTAAGAGGACCGGGGGTTTGTCTTTGGGCGAAGAAAAATTCGTTCGACTTTGGGGCCTCGCCTCGGCAGCAGAGGCTTGTCGAGCAGACCCAGAAGCTGCAGAAGGCACTCGGCCCAGCCGCAGCTCAGCGCTACAAGTGCTGAGCACTTCTCGATGTTCAGATGAACATGCCGCTGCCTACAGCGCCTCGCGCCTCTAGGCAGATGCTGCTGGCGCTGTTTGAAAGTCCAGCCCACCCACCTTTTGCTCAAATACCCCGCCTGCTTTCTGTGCTTTTTCCAGCAGGGGATTCATATGGAAACGATGTAACCGATCCATAAACCCATCTTTTACCAACCGGGGCCAGAGCCTACTGTGGCGAGGCTGGTGAGCAGTCTCACGGCAATAGCGTTTCTTAGTCTTCCATGCTCTCTGTGCCGACGGCGTGAGGTCCGTTCGCTTACCATGCTCAGGTCGGGCTTGTGATAGATGGCGTGCTGGGAGAGAATTCCCTCCAGCTTCGTCAATGAGTATCAGTTTAGACATTGCAAACTCGCAAGTTCTTCGGTGTAGGAATCTAGATTGTGCGGGTTTGCTCTCCCTCCTTCTGCCCCTCGCGCTAAACGTCAACAGCCCCTAACGGAATAAGGTATAAAAATGCTGCCTAGGATCTCTGAAGAAGCAATCCAGTCTCTCTACATTGCCTATTTTGGCCGTGCTGCCGACCCGGAAGGGCTTCAGTACTGGTCTAACACGTTTGAAAATCAAGAGGACGATTTCTCTGGCATTGTAAAAGCGTTTGAAGTAAGCGATGAATATATTGGCCGGAGTGCTTCAGCCAGCAATGAGGTGGTCGTCACAACTATTTATCAGCAGGCCTTTGGTCGTTCTCCCGAGCCGGAGGGCTTGGCTTACTGGACAGAGGCTCTGGATGGCGCAACGTTGTCTCCGGCTGATCTTGTCATCGCCATGATCGAAGGGGCTTCTAATGCAGACGCCAGTGTCCTGAATGCCAAGACCCAGGCAGCTGAAGGCCTGACAGAGGTGCTATCCAGCAAGGTGGGAGGGGAGCAGGCTTACGCTGACAACCTTGATTTTGCTCGCACCTATCTGCAGAACGTTACGAGTGAGGCCGACCTTGCGAGCCTCTCGCCTGAGCAGCAAGTCGATGGATTGATCAACACAGCAGCATCACTACACCATGCCGCAGTGCAGTCGATTTACCTCGCCTACTTCGGTCGTCCCGCCGATCCGGAGGGACTGGAATACTGGGCTGCGCAGATGCTCGCCGAAGGTGGCGAAATGCTGAACGTGGCGCGTGCCTTCGCCAGTTCTGATGAGTACCAAGAGGGATTGGCCGAACTGACACCTCAGGAGCAGGTCTCGGCGCTCTATCAGCAACTATTTGGTCGTGAAGCCGACGCTACCGGCCTGGCTTACTGGAGTGATGCTCTGGTGACTGGTGAAGCCACACTGGGGGATATCGCCCTCGCCATGATGCAGGGTGCGCAAGGCCCGGATACGGAAGTGCTGCAGGCCCGTCAGGACTTTGCTACAGCATATACTCAGCGACTGGTGGAAAATCCCAAGTTATTGGCCACCGTCTCCAGTGAAGAGGGCTTGGCCAATATTCGCAATGTTCTGAATTCAATAATGACAGCCCGCGATGCGGAGGCGGCACTTGACAATATGGAAGTGCTCCAACCGGAGCCCGAACGTGAGTCTGAGTCTGAGTCTGAGCCTCAGCCCGAACCGGTACCTCAGCCCGCACCGGAAGCTCAACCCGAGAGCACCCAGCTTACACTGACGATGACGGAGGACTGGGAAGCGGGTAGTAACTCCGTCAAATTCAGCCTCACTTTCCCGTCCGAGGCCTCTCTGGATGGGGTATCCCTCCAAGGGGGCGGCGCCCTTTCCTTGTCTTCTGCAAGCACCTCCCTAGGCGGCGTGACTACTGTCGACTATTCGCTATCTGCGAGCAATGGCCAGAATAGTGGCGCCTTGGTGTTCTCGTTCACTCTGAATGAGTCGCAACTGGATGATTTCGAAGTCGAAGTGCAAGGTCTCACCATCAATGGTAGTGCCTTAAGCGACACAGTCTATCTTTATCAAGATGGTCGCATGGTGGAACCCGAACCCGAACCCAAGCCGATACCGCAGCCCACACCTGACTTGGATTCCACCTTCAACCTCGTTGAAGATGGGCACTTGACCGAAGATGATGGTGTTTTTAAGTATTGGCAGAGAAGCGACAATACTACTGTCGCTATTAATGAAAAGAAAATTTTCATAGAGGAAGGCGTTGAGATTTCAGCCGATTTTGATGTCTTGTCAACTTTTAATGGTGCAGGCTATTCAATCACGGGCCCAGGCGACTTAGTCGTTACCTTTTATAGTGAAAATGCACCGCAATATCCGGTAACATTAGTCATTGAACTTGATAGTGGTAATTTAACTTTTGATTTCACGGCAACCCAATTAAGTGACTTGGAAGGCCTTGAGCTAGCTGCCGACAGCACCATCAGCCTCAACGGCGGCACACTGAACGTCTCCGGCGGTATATTAGACATTTCCAACATAGAAAACGCTGATCAGTTCTCGGGAGTGGATAATGTAATCATCAACCAGGGCGAGCAGCTGCCGATTCCCGATCCGGAGCCCGACTCCATCAGCGGCGTTGCCCAGGATGGTTATTTGCGGGGGGCTACCGTCTTTCTGGATCAGGATGGGGATGGAAAATGGGATGAGGGGGAGCCTCAGAGCGTCACCGACTACCTGGGTAACTTCACCCTGCTCGGCGGAAAGGAAGGTACCTTGATCGTCCATGGCGGCACGGACGTCAGTACCGGTCTAGCGAACGCCGGGATCTTCAAGGCGCCGGCTGGCTCCACCATAGTCAATCCGCTGACCACGCTTGTGGCCGAAATCGCCGGTGAGAATGCGACACCGGAGCAGGTGGCAGAGGCACAAAGTAAGGTCATCAGCGCCCTGGGGCTACCTGAAGGCACGGACCTTACCGGTAGCGATCCTATTGCCGCTGCACTTTCCGATACTGCCACCGCTGAAGAAAAGGCCGCAGCGCTTCAGGTGCAGTCTTCTTCGATTCAGGTCGCCAACCTGATCACGACCACGGCCAGAATGCTGAGTGGCATGGACGGAGATATCGGCTCGGCGGCCAAGAACACGGCGTCGTTCATCGCCGACACGATCCGAGAAAGTACCGAGTCGGTCGATCTTTCCGATGCCGATACGATCACCACCATCATCGACGGTTCCGCCGCGCAAAATGGCAGCGCCCTCGAAAGCGGGACAAGCGCATCCGCGGCAGGCTCCCTGGCCAATCTCAATCAGCGCGTGAAGCTCGCAGTTTCAGAGGAAGGCGCGACTGCCGAGCATGCGTTAAATAACGCCGTAAAAGCACAGATCGTGGCTCAGAAGGACCTGGCCGATGCGCTTGCCGGTGGCAACACACTGGACGATGAAGCATTGAATACGGCCATCGAGTCGGCAGAGCCCAAGGAGTTGCAACCGGACCTCAAACAAGAAGGCGCCCCTTTCCTGGTGGGAACCACCCCCGTCGATGGCGCGGCCAATGTGCCGGCTTTCACGCGCGTCACGCTGACCTTCAATGAAACGGTCATCGCCCAGCAGGGCGGCACGATCACAATCCATTCCGAGGCGGGCGAGCCGCTGGTCATCGACGTCACTGACCCGAACCATGTGACGGTGCAGGACAACGTGGTGAGGATTGATCCACAGATCAACTTAGCCAATGGGTTGGCGTATCACGTCATAGTCAGTGAGGGAGCCTTTGCTGACGGTGATGGCAATCCGTTTGCCGGGATCGGTGACGCTACCACGCTTGATTTCATCATCAAGGCTGGCAATACCATTACCGGCACCGAAGGGGATGACGAACTGACTGGCACCTTGGGCAATGACACCATTCACGGCCTGGGCGGCTACGACCAGATTCGCGCTGAGGCCGGGAATGATACGGTCCATGGCGGCGCCGGCTACAACGATATTTGGGGTGGGGCAGGTGATGACACCCTGCAGGGTGGCGATGATGGCAACAACATTTCCGGTGGTAGTGGCAACGACAAGCTGTATGGAGGTGTAAGGGATGATTATCTGTATGGCGAGGAAGGAGATGACCTTCTCGAGGGTGGTGCGGGTAACGATGACCTTTACGGCGGTAGCGGCAGCGACGTCCTGAACGGTAGCGAGGGAGACGACAGGCTCACGGCGGCTGACTATTATAGCTATAATAGTGAGTCAGAATCCGACAATGAGCTGAACGGTGGCGCCGGCAATGATTACCTGTCTGGCGCTGGGGGTGATGATGTCCTCAACGGCGGTGACGGTGATGATATGCTGTATGGTTACGGTGGTGCTAATGAGCTGAACGGAGGGGCTGGTGCTGACTTATTGTCCGCCGATCAGGCGAGCACGCTGAATGGCGGTGATGGCGATGACACCCTTTACGCAAGCCTGGGCAGCACGCTGACCGGCGGCACGGGCAAGGATACTTTCAGCGTGGAAAGCAATCGCTGGATGATGGAGCCAAGCGATCAACCGCCGGCCGTGGTTACCGATTTCACGCTGAGCGACGACGTTCTGGATATTTCGACGCTGGTCGCGGACAGTGAATACTCCGGCTTCATCGATTATGCCGGTGGCAATCCCTTCGATCCGACCTTGGGTTACCTGTCACTGACCCAGGAAGGTGACGATACGCTGCTGAACATCGACTTCGATGGCCTGAATGGCGCCGAATATGACATGCAGTCGTTCATTAAACTGGTAGGTATCAGTTCCAGCGAGCTGCAGTCGGTTAATTTTACGCCAAGCGTTGATATGGTTGTGGCTGGAGGTGTCACTGGATAACAGCGAAATACAGATGTAGATCAGGGCGGCATCAACTGTCCGTGACACTGCTCCCTGCCGGGTGTTTTCCGGCAGGGGTCTTCATCGTCGAACTGCCAGCCTCTGACGGCACTGTAAAACGCAAAAACCCATTAGCGAGAGGTGGGGTTTATGGGCGCGTATGGACTCATCCTCTATGGCAAGCACTTTGTTTGATCACAACGAAGGTACGACTGCCTACGTGTATCCGGTCTCTTTAGAGGCGGTACAGCGGGAGATTTGAAGCTGAACTAAACAGCCCGCACCATTGGCTAGCTGCTTAGTTCGTGATCTTCAGCTGACTGGCTCGAACTCTTTAGCAGGCCTTTGAGCAGCTGCGCCGTCAAATGGCTCGGACCGCTCGCGACGCTTGATGAACTGCCAGTCCGCCTCGTCGATGTAGATTCCGCTCGGACCGCTGCCGCCTTCCAGATCGATGGCGACGTGCGCCGAAACCTGCGGTTTCACTGAGGCGAGGATCGGCACGAAGCCCAGCTGCAGGCTGGTTTCGATCAGCGCCTGCTGGTTGCGCTCGTCGATATCCGCCGCCTCGTCGAGGTAGTAGGGCAGGCGGATGCGCCCGGCCTGCTGGCGGTCCATCAGGTGCAGCAACAGGTACATGTTGGTCAGCGCCTTGATGGTCATGGTGGTGCCGTTGGATGCCGCACCGTCGATGTCGATGTGGATCACCGGCTGACCGCCGACCTTGGTGATCTCGAACGCCAGTTCGAACAGATCTTTCAGGCCGAGCTGATTGTTGTTGGCAGCGACCAAGCGCGCCAGGTACTCCTTGGCTTCCTCGTTCTTGCTGTCCTGCTCGCTGCTCTGCTGCAGATCGAACACCGACAGCGTCTCGCCTTCCTCGTACTGCCCGGCGCTGTGGATGATCTGGTCGATGTGCTTGAGCGCATCCTTGTTCGGCGCCAGCACGATGCGGAAGCTCGCCAGGTTGGAAACCTGACGCTTGTTGATCTCGCGGTTGAACAGCGCCAGCTGGTGTTCCAGGCTTTCGTAGTCGCTACGGATGTTGCGCAGCGTCCGGGCGATGTCGGTGACCGCGGCACGGCGGGCCTTGGCCAGGGTCAGCGCCTCGTCCTGACGGTGGGCGTAGGCGTTGACCAAGAGCTGCAGGCGGCGCTCTGGATCTTCCTCGCTGTCGAACTTGGCCACGCCCTTCAAGCGCACCTGGGCATACAGCGCCTCGATCTGACCGTCGACGCGCTGCAGCGCCTGCCAGCTGTCCTGGTAGTCGTTGAGCAGCGGCAGCAGGTTGTCCAGCGAGTCGTCCACCGGGTCCATGAATGGCGTGCCGAACGGCAGATCCGCCGGTAGCAGCTGGCGGCGTCGCAGGGCGTCTTCCAGCGTCCGCTCCTTGGCTTCCAGATCCGCCAGCTGACGGCCGACCAGCTGCAGCTTGGCGGACAGGTGCTGCACGCGCTCGGCAAAGGCGTCACTGGTGCGCTTGAGTTCTTCCTGGGCGGCCTCGGCCTGGGCCAGCTGTTCCAGCTTCGCCGGCTCCTCGGCGGCCAGGGTCTGGCTGCGGCGGAAGTCTTCCAGCGCTTTCTGTGCATCCAGCACGGCCTGGTACAGCGCCTCGGCCTGGGCCTTGCTCGCCGCGCGGTCGACGGCCACCGCATGCTGGGTCTTGAGCTGCTTGAGCTCGCGCTCCAGGCGATCCTTCTGGTCGCGCAGGGCGGCACGGTCGGCCAGGGCCTGCAGCGCCGGTGGCTCGATATGCGAGAGGTCGATGGACAGGCCCGGCACGGCGAAGGTGTCGCCCTTGAAGCGATCCAGCACCGCTTCGACGACCTTGACCCAGTCATCACCGTCGGCCTGGATGCCCTTCTCGCCCAGCGGCAGGCTGAACAGCTGGCCATTGAACAGGCGCATCAGGCGGTCGACGTCCTGCTGGCTGAACTCCTCGCGCAGGCGCGAGTAGCTGTTGTTGTCGGCGTGGTCGAGTTGCTGCTTGACTGACTTGAGGCGTTTTTCCAGGTCACGCAGACGCTCGTCCAGGTCTTCGCTGGAGAACTGCCGCGACTGCGCCAGGGCACCGGCCAGTTCGTCGTGGGCGTCCTTGGCGGCGAGCAGTTGCTCTTCCAGCACCTTGGCATCGTCCACCAGGGCGAAGCGGTTCTTCAGCACTGAAAGCTCGCCGAGCCAGCGCTGGATCTCGCTGATCTCGCGTTCCAGACGCATCAGCTCACTGGTACCGCCACGCTGTTCGTTCTGCAGGCCGTCCTGCTCGTTGCGGTAATGCTCGGCCTGGATCACCAGCTCTTCCTTGCGCGCATCGGCATAGTCGTGCCACGTGCCCAGCAGGTTGTCGAGCAGCGGCGAGAGGCGATGCAGCTTGCCGCGCAGCACTTCGCGCTGGGCCACGCCCGAGGCCAGCGCTTCGATCAGCGGGCCGGCGGTGACCAGCGCCTGGTAGTCCTGCTCCATACGGCGTACGTCGCGGAAGGCTTCCTCGGTGGCGGCGATATAGTCGACGCTGCCGGAGCGCAGGCTGTGCTCGAAGGCATCGAGGAACAGCTGCTTGAGCTTGGCGGCGGTGATCTCGCGCATGTGCAGCAGGTTGATGAACAGGGCGCGGAAGGTCTTCAGGCTCTGCTCGCTGGTCGAGCGCAGCGGGATCAGCGTCATGTCCAGCGGGATCGAGGTATGCCCGCCGACCAGTAGCCGGCGCAGCTCATCCGGCTTGGCCTCGTAGGCCTTGATGCCGGCGCGTTCGAGGTTGGCGAACAGCTCGCGCTGGCGCAGGCAGGTGCCGTTCTGCTGGTAATGGTCGAGGTCCAGCGAGCCCTGGTAGACGAAGAACTGATGACCGAAGCCGCCGCCTGGCCCGCGGCCGGCCACGCCGATCACATGCGGGCCGTGGGGCAGCATGACTTCGACGAGGATGTAGCTGGTGTCCGAGGCGAAGTAGAACTTGCGCGACTGCTCGAGGCTGTACTTGCCGAAGCTCATGTCCGACATGCGCGCCAGGATCGGGAACTGCAGCGCGTTGATCGACGCGGACTTGCCGAGGTTGTTGGCGCCGTAGACCGACAGCGGGTTTTCCAGCGGAAAGATGCCGAGGCTGTAGCCGGCGGTGTTCAGCAGGGCGAAGCGGCGGATGCCGTAGCGTTCCTGGCTCATGCTTCAAGCTCCTTTTCTTCGGCGATGGCGCGCGCCAAGGCTTCTTCTTCCGATTCTTCGGCTGTTTCCTCGATGAGGATGATGTCGTCCTCGCCCTCGTCCTCGGCGATCAGCTCCGGGGCGGGCAGCGGTAGGTCGCTGCTGTGCAGGCTGGCGGCGAGATCGCGGTCCTGCTGCACCGACAGGCAGACGTCGAGGAAACGGTGCATCGGCGGCAGGAAGCGGTAGACGCCGTTGCTGTCCTCGGCGAAGCCCAGCTGCGTCAGGCGGCGAATGACTTTCTCTTCCAGTTCTTCCTGAGTGGTGACTTCGGCCTGCAGGAACAGGTCGCGGTACTTGTCCAGCAGCGCCGGCAGTTCATCGCGACCGAGGCTGCCACCGTCAAGCACGGCCAGCGGGTCGCGCCCCTGGTCGGCCAAGTGCTCGACGAGGATGAAGGTGAACAGCGCCAGGCGCTGGGCGGTCTTGTTCACCTGCGCGCCCATCTGCTCGGGGACGAAGTAGTAGAAGCCGCGCGGATCGCAGACCAGCTCGAAGCCGAGTGCCTTGAACAGTGCGCGGTACTGGTCCTGCATGTTCGACAGCTGCGCGTAGGGCTCCGGCTCGCTGCGCGACAGGTGATAGCCCTTGAACAGCTCGCGGAAGATCGGCGCCAGCTGGGTCATTTCCTTGAGGTCGATGTTCATTCAGGTCGCTCGGATATCGTCGGGGTGATGGTGGACAAGCTGCACGTTGTCCACCCGTTGGCTGGGCGTCGCGGAACGCGGTATGGCGGATCGCTTTTTGTAGGATGGAATCGCCAGAGGCGCTTCCGTCGTTTACCGCGAAGGGGCCAGGTTTCCCCCCATAGCACGCAACCGCGCCCACCCACCCGATCGTCGGATTACGCCTTCGGCTAATCCAACCTACGTAGGAATCAACCATTGGCGTTGGCCACCAGGGCAAAGGAGCTGAGGCTGACGCGGTGCTCGCGGGTCAGGTATTCGCGACGCTCCAGGCGGTCGCGCTGGAAGCGGGCATCACGCGACAGGCGCGAGAACCAGTAGAGCAGCTCGTCGGTGGCGCCCTCGGGTTCCTGTTCCAGCAGCCAGGCCATCAGGTCCGGCAGCGGCAGTGCCTGCTGGCAGCGCTCGATCATCTCGCGGGCGGTGCGCGGTGCGCGCGGCTGCTCGCCCTTGCGCTTGCCGCTGGCCCGCGGGAACTGCGCCGGTTTCGGCTCGAAGCGGGCCAGGGCATAGACGTAGGCCTCGACCTGGCTGGCAGTGCCGAGAAAGGTGCTCTGCGGACGGGTGAACAGCGGCAGCGAGGCCTGCGGTACGGCGTCCAGGCCTTTCTTGCGGATCGCCGACAGCGCCAGCGCGGCGCCGCGGGTCACCGCATTGTGCCGGCGGGCTTCCTCGCGCAGCGGCAGCAGCAGTTCGCGGGCCTTGCGCAGGGTCAGCTGGGCGGTGGTCTGCATATCGAGGATGCGCGCGTGGGTGCGCAGCAGGAGATCGTCGTCCACCAGTTGGCCGAGGCGCTGCTGCTCGCCGAGCAGTTTCATCAGCACCTGCTCGACGCGATGCACGCCCTGCTCGAAGGCGCCATCGGCGGAGACCAGCTGGATCATCGGCTCGACATATTCGTCCCAGGTCGCCAGCACCTCCGCATAGCGCTGGCGCAGCGGAATCTGGCGGTCGCTGGTCTTGGCCCGGTCGGCCACGGCGACCAGCGCCTGCTCGTCGTTGTCGAGCTTCTTCAGTACATCGCGTACGCGCATGTCCAGCAGGCGCAGCTGGCGCGCAAGGTCGTTGCCGTCGCGAATCTCGAAGGCATCGAGGATATGTCCGGCCAGACGCTCCAGGTGGCGCAGGTAGGCCTCGATCTCCAAGCACAGGCCGAGACGATGCTCGCGGCGCAGGTAGGCGAGGAAGTCGTGGATCTGCGCGTTCAGCTCGAAGCGGTTGGGGCTCTTGGCCACTGGTACCAGAATGTCCAGGCGGATCCACTGGTCGAGCAGGGCGGTAATGTCGGTGGGAGTGCCTTCCGGTAATTGCGCGGCGAGCTGGTGACGAAGTTCGACCAGGCTCAGGGTGCCTGCATCGAAACGCTCGCACAGCGGCTCGAGCAACGTCCAGTGTTCAGCGAGGGCACGCAGTACGCGCTTGGGTTCGATCATCGAGGCGCCAGTCCAGCCTGTAAAAAAGCGCGAATTGTACTGCATTGACAGCCCACTGAAGGCCCGCCGGACAATCGGACGCGCTCTGAATGCGGCGCCCGGCAATCAACTGGGCGATTCACTTGAACGTCATTGCAGGCGGGTTAGCCTGTCTAGCATCGGCGCTTGCAGCCATATCGGTGCTGCCGGATGTCCTGGAATGGTGACGAAGTGTTGAAAATCTATTTCGATCTGCGCCGGTAATCGGCACAATTCGCGGCTTTTGCAAACGGGGAGCTGCCGGCTCCTTTCCGGCGAAAACCCTTGGGGGCACGTACACATGATCAATACGCCGTATTACCTCATCGACAAACAGAAGCTCCTGGGCAATCTGGAGAAGATCGCCTACGTGCGCGAACAGTCCGGCGCCAAGGCGCTGCTGGCACTCAAGTGCTTCGCCACCTGGTCGGTGTTCGACCTGATGCAGCAGTACATGGACGGCACCACTTCGTCGTCGCTGTACGAACTCAAGCTCGGCCGGCAGAAGTTCGCCGGCGAAACCCACGCCTACAGTGTGGCCTGGGCCGACGACGAGATCGAAGAGATGGTCGCCAACTGCGACAAGATCATCTTCAACTCCATCGGCCAGCTGGAGCGCTTCGAGGCTGGCACCGAGGGCACCATCCGTGGCCTGCGCGTCAACCCGCAGGTGAGCAGTTCCGACTACCTGCTGGCTGACCCGGCGCGGCCGTTCAGCCGTCTGGGCGAGCACGATCCGGCGAAGATCGAGGCGGTGATCGGCAAGATCAGCGGCTTCATGTTCCACAACAACTGCGAGAACTCCAGCTTCGAGCTGTTCGACCAGATGCTGACCACCATCGAGGAGCGCTTCGGCCATCTGCTGGAAAAGGTCGAGTGGGTCAGCCTCGGCGGCGGTATCCACTTCACCGGCGAAGGCTATCCGCTGGATGCCTTCTGCGCGCGGCTGAAAGCGTTCTCGGAAAAATTCGGCGTACAGGTCTACCTGGAGCCGGGCGAAGCGGCGATCACCATGAGTGCGTCGCTGGAAGTCACGGTGCTCGACACCCTGTACAACGGCAAGAACCTGGCGGTGGTCGACAGCTCCATCGAGGCGCACATGCTCGACCTGCTGATCTACCGCCTCAACGCCAAGATGGCGCCCAACGACGGCGAGCACAGCTACATGGTGTGCGGAAAGAGCTGTCTGGCCGGCGACATCTTCGGCGAGTACCAATTCGATCGTCCGCTGGCCATCGGCGATCGACTGTCGTTCATCGACGCGGCAGGCTACACCATGGTCAAGAAAAACTGGTTCAACGGCCTGAAAATGCCGTCCATCGTGGTAAAGCAGCTCGACGGCAGCGTCGAGGTGGTTCGTGAGTTCGACTTTAACGATTACCTGTCCAGCCTTTCCTGAGGCCGCAGTACAAGGGGGTGAAACAATTGAAGAAAAACGTTCTTATCATTGGTGCAGGAGGTGTCGCCAAGGTGGTGGCCCATAAGTGCGCGCAGCACAACGACGAACTCGGTCGTATTGCTATCGCGTCGCGCAACATCTCCAAATGCCAGGCCATCATCGACAGCGTGCAAGCCAAGGGCGGGCTCAAGCAGCCCGGCGAAATCAAGGCCTATGCGTTGGACGCCATGGACGTGGAAGCGACCAAGGCACTGATTCGAGAAACCGAATCGCAGATCGTCATCAACGTCGGTTCTGCCTTCCTCAACATGTCCGTGCTGCGCGCCTGCATCGACACCGGCGCCGCGTATCTCGATACCGCGATCCACGAAGAGCCGGGCAAGATCTGCGAAACGCCACCGTGGTATGGCAACTACGAGTGGAAGCACCTGGCCGAGTGCCAGGAGAAGGGCGTCACCGCCATCCTCGGCGTCGGTTTCGACCCGGGCGTGGTCAACGCTTACGCTGCCCTGGCGCAGCAGGAATACTTCGACAAGATCGAGTCGATTGACATCCTCGACGTCAACGCCGGTTCCCACGGCAAGTATTTCGCCACCAATTTCGACCCGGAAATCAATTTCCGCGAATTCACCGGTCAGGTTTACAGCTGGCAGAACAGCCAGTGGACGACCAATCGCATGTTCGAGGTCAAACGCACCGACGACCTGCCGGTCGTGGGCGCACAGAGCCTCTACCTGACCGGCCACGACGAGGTGCACTCGCTCTCCAAGCACCTCGATGTACCGAACATCCGCTTTTGGATGAGCTTCGGCGAGCACTACATCAACGTCTTCACCGTGCTGAACAGCCTTGGCCTGCTCTCCGAGCAGCCGGTGCGCACCGCCGAAGGCCTGGAAGTGGTTCCGCTCAAGGTGGTCAAGGCGGTGCTGCCCGATCCCGCATCGCTGGCGCCGGGCTATACCGGCAAGACCTGCATCGGCGATCTGGTCAAGGGCACCAAGGACGGGCAGCCGCGCGAGCTGTTCATCTACAACGTGGCTGACCACGAAGAAGCCTACGCCGAGACCGACAGCCAGGGCATCTCCTATACCGCCGGCGTACCGCCGGTCGCCGCCGCGCTGCTGATCGCGCGTGGCGAATGGGATGCGCAGCGCATGGTCAACGTCGAAGAGCTGCCGGCGCAGCCGTTTCTCAAGCTGCTCGATGTGATGGGGCTGCCGACCCGGATCAAGGATGAGCGCGGCGATCGTCCCTGGGATCAGGCTTGATCGGCTGCGCGTCGGCCCTGCTGCGTTAAAAACAGGCTCGGACGGTGGCTTGCCACCGAACGGCCTTTAGGCCGGCCCGAAGGGCGAGCGGAGCGAGTCATGCTCATTTACAGCAGTAAACTCGTGCGCGAGCCCGGTCCGCTTCCTCGCCTGTTTTGATTCGCTGGCGCTCACCCTGCGGGCCAGCCTTCGGCTGTTACTTCCGCTGGTCGTTGCGCCTTGCATGGCTCTAGCTCGCTCGATCAGCCCAAAGCCCGCCTCTTGGCGGGTGTTTTTCTTTCTGCGATCAAATTGGCCCCACGCGCCGCGCTTCCCGGCCCGCCCATTTCACGCGACAATCCACCGTCTACAAGCGCCCCCTCAGAGGCGCTCGCCAGCCGTGAGGATTTCCTATGAGCAGCAACGACCGCGTCATCATCTTCGACACCACCCTGCGCGACGGCGAGCAGAGCCCCGGCGCGTCCATGACCGGTGAGGACGCCAAGCTCGTGCTGAACGTGGATGGCAACGAGCAGGCTGCGTCAGCGCAGGGGTCTGGGCCGGTCGGCACGACTTTCAAAGCCGTCGAGTCGGTGGCCAACTCGGGCGCCACGCTGCAGCTGTATTCGGTCAATGCCATCACCAAGGGCACGGATTCTCGAGGTGAGGTCACGGTGCGGCTGGAGAAGGGCGGGCGTATCGTCAACGGCAACGGTGCCGACACCGATGTCGTCGTGGCCTCGGCCAAGGCGTACCTCAATGCGCCGGACCTGATGCAGGTCGGCGCCAAGGCTCATCCACAGGTGGCCGGGTTTTGATTACCGAAAGCCGGCGTCGTGCCTTCCTCAACGCCATGCAGATCACCACCTGGCTGCCGCGAGCCGAGCTGCCCTTTGCCGCGCCTTCGCGCCCGGAGCTCTTGCAAATCATCGAGACGGCATCCGCGCCCGCGCCAGTCGTCGAGCTTCGACCGCTGCCACAGCCGAGCCGCACAGTGCCCGAGCCGGCAGCGCCTGCGACGTCTGCTTCGGTCAGCCCAGCCAGCCCGGCCGCAGATGCGGTTCGCTCGGTCATGCCGCGCATCGCCGTGCCCGAGCCGAACAAAGCTGCGGTCAAGACCCGTGAAGCGCAAGCGGTTGCCGCCGAGCAGAAAGCCGCCGTACCGCCCCCTCGCTTCGCCTTGCAGCTGCTGCGTGCTGGCAATGTGCTGTTGCTGGTCGAGCTGCCGATGGGTGAGTCCTTCCAGAGCCGCGATCCCGCTTACATTCTGCTCAAGGACGTGTTGCGTGCTGCCAGGCTACCGGACAGCCCGCAGCAGGTCGGAGACGGTGAGCCGATTCGCTGGCCGCTGCTCCATCGCGGCAGCCTCGATCAGGGCGCCGAAGCCGCACGTGACTACGTGCAGGGCGTGGTCGCTGCCGAGTTGGAAGAAATGGGTTGTGCCTGCCTCTGGCTGATCGGCTCGCCAGCGCTGCGGTTTGCTGGCGAGGTCGAGGCGGACGCCTGCTATCGCGAGCTGCCAATCGAAGGCTTAGGCGTTGCGTTGACGATGCCGGGGCTCGAGCAGTTGATGGAGCAGCCCGGCAGCAAGGCAAAGCTGTGGCGGGCCATGCGCCGCAGCATGCCGCGCTGGGTGATCGGTTTGAGTGGAGCCACCAGTAGTGTTCATGAGTGATGCAGTGAGCTTCTGCCCGATGACCGCGGCGGATATCGAAACCGTTCTGAAAATCGAATATGCCGCTTTCAGCCACCCCTGGACCCGCGGAATCTTCACCGATGCGCTCAGCGCCTATGAGTGCTGGGTGATGTTCGAGGGCGAGCAGCAGGTCGGCCACGGCGTGATCAATGTGATCCTCGATGAAGCACATCTGCTCAACATCACTGTCAAACCGCAGAGCCAGGGTCACGGGCTTGGCCTGCGACTGCTGGAACACCTGATGCAGCGCGCTCAGGAGCGTGGCGGGCGCGAATGCTTCCTTGAAGTTCGCGCGAGCAACACCTCGGCTTATCGTCTGTATGAGCGTTATGGCTTCAATGAGGTGGGGCGTCGCCGTGGTTACTATCCCTCTGCCGAAGGGCGGGAGGATGCGCTGGTAATGGCCTGTACGCTGATCGACTGATCCAGCGAAGGTCTGACGCAAGAAAGGCCCGATTCGAAAGCGTCGGGCCTTCTTCTTTATCGTCTTTACCGTCGCCCTCTATCCGTTGCGTACGGCAGACAGCAGCAGCCTGAGCGAGGCTACTGTCCTGGCGCCTTGTCCCGGCCAGAATCCAGCGGAGCGTCACCGCCGAGTTCGTTGTCATCCATCACTTCGTCATTTTCGTGTAGCGCGGCGTCACCGCCGCCGAGGCCGGTGTCCGGATCGCCATCTGCCGGGCCGTCCCAGGGTTTACCGTCCAGTGGGTTGGAGCGGGCCGCTTCGGCCTCGTCCAGGTCCACATCGGCCCCGATGCGATGCTCCGAAACTTCACTCAGATCCTGGTCAGCCGGCCCGCCATGACCCTGCTCGTGTGGCGAGCGGGAGCCATCGTCAGGCATGAGTGTTTCCGGCGCCATGTCGTCCATCGTCGTCTGGCCGCCTGGCACCTCACCCGTTGTCATTCCGGCTTCGGCGACTCGCTCCGGCGGGAACTCGTCCTCGAGTTCTTCAGCAGCGACTTCATCCCCGATGCGGCCTTTACGGTCGTCCCGATGCTGGTCGAAATCGAGCTGCTCGATTGAACCCATGCGGTCCTCGGTAGTGTCGATTTCCGTTGGGGTATAAGGCTTGGAATCGTTCATGACAACCTCCTGCTGGAACTCTGGTCTTGCAGCTTGTGACCCGGTGCCGATGTGAAGATTCAGGCCGGCCGCTGGCCGGTTCCGCCTTTATGAACCAAGCTGCAGTGGCCGTGCATGTTGAATTACAGGCGGCGGCCGCGATAAAAAACGCGAACCACCACCGTTGACGGGGGGTCCCAGTTACATGAGTAAACAAAATGATCAACCCGAGCTAGAGGCTCGGAGCTGCGCTTTTTTTTTCGATGTTGATGGCACGCTCGCTGAGATCCAGCCGCGGCCCGAACTCGTTTTCATCCCCCCACGTTCACTGGCGGCGCTGGAACAGTTGAGCGCCAATGGCATTCCTGTTGCGGTCGTGTCGGGCCGGACGATCAGCCAGCTCGATGCCCTGCTCACACCTCTGCAACTGCCCGCTGCCGGCGTGCACGGCGCCGAGCGTCGTACCGCAACCGGCGAATTGCGAAACCTGACCCTCGATAATGACGTGCTCGACGCCATCCAGCGCGAGCTGGCGCAAGCATGTGCCAAGCATCCTGGCCTGATGCTGGAGAACAAGGGTGTCGCCTTTGCGCTGCATTTCCGCCTGGCTCCTGAGCTTGAAGAGACAGCGCGCGGGGTGGCCGCAGATTTCGTGGCCCGTTATGGTGAGGTGTTGGCGCTACAGCCTGGCAAGTGCGTCTTCGAACTCAAGCCGCGCGGCGCCAGCAAGGGCGAGGTCATCCGTACCTTCATGCAGGAGGCACCGTTTGCCGGACGGACACCCGTCTTCATTGGCGATGACCAGACCGATGAGGCAGGCTTCTCGGTGGTCAACGAACTGGGCGGGGTCTCGATCAAGGTGGGCACAGGGCCGACCGAAGCCATGCAGCGGCTGGCGTCAGTAGAGGCCGTCGCCGCCTGGCTCGATGGGTTGCAGAACACGCTGTCCGAGCCGCAGCAACATCCAATAAAACCAGACTGAAGCGAGAACTACATGAGCCGACTAGTAGTGGTTTCCAACCGTGTAGCGCCGATCAAGGCGGGGAAGGTCGCTGCTGGCGGGCTTGCAGTTGGCGTTCACGACGCATTGCGCCAGGCCGGCGGTATCTGGTTTGGCTGGAATGGCGATGTAAGCAGCACCCCGCAAACCCGTACCGAGACCGTCGGTAATATCACCTACGCCACGATGGGCCTCACCAAGCAGGATTACGACCAGTATTACCGGGGATTTTCCAATGCCACGCTGTGGCCGATCTTTCACTACCGGATCGACCTGGCGCGATACAACCGGCAAGAGTACGACGGTTACAGACGGGTCAACGCCATGCTGGCGGAGAAACTGAAGCCGCTGCTCGAACCTGACGACATCATCTGGATCCACGACTACCACCTGATTCCCTTCGCCGAAGCCTGCCGCCAGTTGGGCATCCGCAACCGCATCGGTTTCTTCCTTCACATTCCGTTCCCGCCGCCGGAAATCCTGACCGTCATTCCGCCGCACAATGAGTTGCTGAAAACACTTTGCTTCTACGACCTCATCGGCTTCCAGACGGAAACGGATCGGCTCGCCTTCCAGGACTACATGACCCGCGAAGTGCGGGGCATCCTCGAGCCCGATGGCAGCCTGACCGCGTATGGTCAGAATTTCCGCGCCGGGGTGTATCCCATCGGCGTTGTCCCGGACGAGATCCAGACGCTCGCCGAGTCCTACAAGGGCCGAAGCAAGCCCATGCGGCGCACCACGGATGTCGATCGCAAGAAGATCATCAGCGTGGATCGACTGGATTATTCCAAGGGATTGGTCGAGCGATTCAAGGCGTACGAAGCATTCCTCGACCGATACCCGGAGCATCGTCGCGCTGTCGAGTTCATCCAGATCGCGCCGACGTCGCGTTCGGACGTGAAGACCTATCAACACATTCGTCAGCAGTTGGAAAGCGCAGCGGGTCACATCAATGGCTGGCTGTCGGACCTGGACTGGACGCCCCTGCATTACCTCAACAAAAGTCATGATCGGAAAACCCTGATGGGCTTGTTCCGCCAGTCCGACATCGGCTTCGTCACCCCGCTGCGCGACGGTATGAACCTGGTCGCCAAGGAATACGTCGCGTCTCAGGACCCGGAAGATCCCGGTGTGCTGGTGCTGTCGCGTTTCGCCGGGGCCGCGCGCGAGCTGACCTCAGCGCTGATCATCAATCCCTACGATTGCATCGGCATGGCCGAGGCGCTGGATCGCGCGATGCGTATGTCGCTCACCGAGCGCAAGGATCGCTATGAGCACATGATGCGGGCGATACGCACCGCTGACCTGGACGCCTGGCGCGACAATTTCCTGCGCGACCTGCGCGCCTTTTCCTCCCGCCCGAGAGCCGAAGTGCCTTCGAATCCGCTGTTCACCGTCTAATACTGTGACGTACCGGTCTGCGTGCTTGTCAAAACACCGACCGGTTCGTAACGTGCGTGTCGGAATGGAAGGGGCAGGTGATGAGCAACGAGCTTCAACAGTTATTCGAGAACAATGCGCGCTGGGCTGAAGCGATCATCGAAGAAGACCCTGCTTTTTTCACCAAACTGGCCAAGCAGCAGCTGCCGGAGTACCTCTGGATTGGCTGTTCCGACGCCCGCGTGCCTGCCAACGAGATTGTCGGCCTGCTGCCCGGCGATCTCTTCGTTCACCGCAACGTCGCCAACGTGGTGCTGCACACCGACCTCAACTGCCTGTCGGTGATTCAGTACGCGGTGGATGTGCTCAAGGTGAAACACATCCTCGTCACCGGTCATTATGGCTGCGGAGGTGTTCGCGCTTCGATGCATGACGATCAGCTCGGCCTGATCGACGGCTGGCTGCGCACCATCCGCGATCTGTATTACGAACACCACGAGCACATCGCCAGCTTCCCAACCGAAGAAGCACAGGTGGATCGCCTCTGTGAGCTCAACGTCATCCAGCAGGTGGCCAACGTCAGTCATACCACCATCGTCCAGAACGCCTGGCACCGCGGCCAACAGCTGTCGGTGCACGGTTGCATCTACGGCATCAAGGACGGCATCTGGAAGAACCTCAACGTTACCATCAGCGGTCTTGATCAACTGCCGCCGCAGTACCGCCTACGCGCACGTCGGCCGGGCTGATGGACAGGCGTCAGGGATGGGCTTTCGCCGGCCTGCTGCTAGCCGTGCTCTGCTGGAGCGGCAACGCGCTGGTGGCGCGCGCCTTTCATGATGCAATACCGCCGCTGGCCTTGTCGTTCTGGCGCTGGGTGCTGGCGACCTGCCTGTTGCTGCCGTTCGTGGCGCGCTCCATCTGGACACACAGGGCCACGCTACGCGCCGCGGGTTGGCGGTTGCCGGTGATCGCCGCATTGGGCATCAGCAGCTACAACTCATTGCTGTACTCCGCGGCGCAAAGCACCGAAGCCATCAACCTCACCCTGGTCAACACCTGCCTGCCGCTGTTCACCTTCATCGGCGGCGGCCTGCTGTTGGGTGAATGGCCTGCGCGTCGCGCCTGGTTCGGCATGGCCATCGCCGCGTGCGGGCTGGTCTACCTCATCAGCCGTGGTAGCTGGGATGCATTCACCCATCTGGCCTTCAAGACCGGTGACCTGATCATGCTCGCAGCGGTACTGGCATGGGCGCTGTATACCCTGTCGCTACGGCGCTGGGGCGCCTTTCTCCAAGTTCCGCCCTTGACACTGCTGGGCGTGCTGATGGCAATCGGTACGCCGTTGATCCTGCCGTTCTATCTATTCGAGCTGAGTCAGGCTGGCGGCTTCACGCCCACCTCGACCAACCTCGCTGTCATCGCCTACACAGCGGTCTTCGCGTCGCTGGTGGCCTATCTTTCCTGGAACCACGGCGTTAAAACCGTCGGCGCGGCGAAAGCGGCCATGGCGACCTACCTGATGCCGGTCTTCACCGCCATTCTCGGCTGGCTGGTGCTGGGCGAGGGGCTGCGGACATTCCACTGGGTGGGCGGTGGGCTGATCTTCGCCGGGCTGCTGCTGGCAACCCGACCGGCTGCGCGTCGCGCGGTCCGCTAGCGCAGAGTCGAGCAATAAGAGCCCGCCTGCGCGGGGCTGTCATTTGCACTTGTGGTTGTCAGGATCTCTTCGTCGCTGCCGTTCATGCGTGTGTGCACGGGTGCCCTGTGGGGTTCTCTGCGTACTCCGCTGGCTTTACCGGGAGCAACCAAAGTCCCTTTCCCTACGGCCAGCCGGCCAAATCTGCGACAATCGCGGCCTTCACGCTATCGCTTACGGCTGTCCATGACCGACGCAACGCCTGCTTTTGATCAACTCCTGAAAAATCTCGACCAGGCGATGTACGCCGATCGCCATCGCTTGCGTCGTCAGTTGCATGACCTGCGCAAGAAGGTTGGTGATGCACCACTCGAAGACGAGCGCCTCGCCCAATGGCTCGAACATTTTCATGCCTCTGCCGCCAAGGCCGAGGCGCGGCGGCAGAGCGTGCCGACCATGCGCTACGACGACAGCCTGCCGATTGCCGCCAAGCGCGAGGAGATCAAGGCTGCACTGGAAAAACATCAGGTGCTGGTGATCGCCGGGGAAACGGGTTCTGGCAAGACCACTCAGCTGCCGAAGATCTGCCTGGAGATCGGCCGTGGCGTGCACGGGCTGATCGGCCATACCCAGCCGCGTCGACTGGCTGCACGCAGCGTTGCGACGCGGGTAGCCGAGGAAATCGGTACGCCATTGGGTGAGCTGGTGGGTTATCAGGTCCGCTTCGAGGACCAGAGCAAAGACAGCTCGCTGATCAAGCTGATGACCGACGGCATCCTGCTGGCCGAAACCCAGCACGACCGCTTCCTGGAACGCTACGACACCATCATCGTCGACGAGGCCCACGAACGCAGCCTCAACATCGATTTCCTGCTCGGCTACCTCAAGACCTTGCTGCCACGGCGGCCGGATCTCAAGGTCATCATCACCTCGGCGACCATCGATCTGGAGCGCTTCAGCGCGCACTTTGCTGGGGCCGGCCTTCCGGGCGCGCCGATTGTCGAGGTGTCCGGCCGAACCTTCCCGGTCGAAACCTGGTATCGCCCGCTTGCCGCGGAAACTGACGAGGACGGCAACCGGGTCGAGGACGATCTCACTGTCGACCAAGGCATTCTGGCGTCGCTGGACGAAATCGAGGCGCATGAAAAAGGCATCGGCAAGCGTCCCGGCGATGTGCTGGTGTTTCTGCCCGGTGAACGCGAGATCCGTGATGCCGCCGAAGTGCTGCGCAAGGCCAACCTGAAGTTCACCGAAGTGCTGCCGCTGTATGCGCGATTGACCCCGGCCGAGCAGCAGAAAATCTTCCGCCCCGCGGCCGGCCGCAAGATCGTGCTGGCGACCAACGTGGCTGAGACCTCATTGACCGTGCCCGGTATCCGCTACGTGATCGATTCGGGCACGGCGCGCATCAGCCGCTACAGCTACCGCGCCAAGGTGCAGCGCCTGCCCATCGAGGCCGTGTCCCAAGCCAGTGCCAACCAGCGCAAGGGGCGTTGCGGGCGGGTCGAGCCAGGCATCTGCATTCGCCTCTACAGCGAGGAGGATTTCCTCGGCCGGCCCGAATTCACCGACCCGGAGATCCTGCGCACCAATCTCGCCGCGGTGATCCTGCAGATGCTGCATCTGCGCCTTGGCCAGATCGAGGATTTCCCCTTTATCGAGCCGCCGGATGGCAGGGCCATCAGCGATGGCTTCAACCTGTTGCAGGAGCTCTCAGCGGTCAATCGCGAGAACCAGTTGACGCCGCTGGGCCGGCAGCTGGCGCGTTTGCCCATCGACCCGCGCCTGGGCCGCATGCTGCTCGAAGCGGCGCAGCTGGGCAGCATGGCCGAGGTGCTGATCGTCGCCAGTGCGCTGTCGGTGCAGGACGTGCGCGAGCGCCCGGCCGACCGCCAGCAACAGGCCGATCAGGCCCACGCGCAATGGAAGGATCCGGATTCGGATTTCGCCGCGCTGATCAATATCTGGCGCGGTTTCGAGGAACAGCGTCAGGCGCTGGGTTCCAACCCCTTACGCACCTGGTGCCGGAAGAACTTTCTCAACTATCTGCGTCTTCGCGAGTGGCGGGATGCGCATCGGCAACTGACGCTGATCGTGCGGGAGTTGAAGCTCAACGATAACGCGCAGCACCGTAGGAGCCAGCTTGCTGGCGATCAGGCCATCGATGGTAAGGATCGCCAGGCTGGCTCCTACAAGGAAGACGGCAAAGAGGCGTCGCCCGATCAGCTAGCCCTGACGAAGGACAAGAAGGTCAACGTCAAACTGGCCCAGCAAGCCGAAGCCAGCGAGGCAGCACAGAAAGCCAAGAGCTATGCCGCGGTACACAAGGCGATCCTCTCCGGCCTGCTCAGCCAGGTCGGCCACAAGACCGAGGAGGGCGACTTTCTCGGCGCGCGGCAACGGCGTTTCTGGGTGCATCCGTCCAGCGTCATCGGGCGCAAGAAGCCCAGCTGGATCATGGCGGCGGAACTGGTCGAAACCACCAAGCTGTTCGCCCGCATGGTGGCGAAGATCGAGCCGGACTGGATCGAGCCGCTGGCCAAGCACCTGACCAAGACCAACCACTTCGAGCCGCACTGGGAGAAGAAGCGCGGCCAGGTGGTGGCCTTCGAGCAGGTCACCCTGTACGGCATGATCGTGGTGGCGCGGCGCCCGGTGCATTTCGGGCCTATCGACCCGCCTGCCGCACGGGAGCTGTTCATTCGCGAAGGCCTGGTGCGCGGGGAAATGCACAGCCGGGCCAAGGCGCTGACCGCCAATCGCGAGCTGCTGGAGTTGTTCGACGAGCTGGAAGCCAAGGCGCGGCGGCGCGACATCGTTGCCGATGAAGACACGCTGTTTGCCTATTACGACGCGCGCGTGCCGCAGGACATCTACCAGACCGCCAGCTTCGAAAGCTGGTACAAGCGCGAGAGCGCCAAAGATCCGCAACTGTTGGTCATGCGCGACGAAGACGTGCTGGCGCGTGATGCCAGCGAAGTCACCGCGGCGATGTATCCGGATCATCTGCGCATCGGCGAGCTGCAGCTGCCGCTGGAGTACCATTTCGAACCCAACCATCCGCGCGACGGCGTGACTCTGCGCGTGCCGGCGCCATTGCTGCCGCAGTTGCGCAGCGAACGGCTCGACTGGCTGGTGCCGGGGCTGATCGAGGCCAAGGCGGTGGCGCTGGTGCGCAACCTGCCGAAGGCGATCCGCAAGAACTTCGTGCCGGTGCCCGATTTCGTCAAGGCAGCCCTCGCCAAGGTCACCTTTGGCGAGGGCGCGCTGCCCGAGGCGCTGGGTCGCGAGCTGCTGCGCATGACCGGCGCACGGGTTCCGGAGGAGGCCTGGGCCGAAGCCGCAGCGGGCCTGGAAAACCATCTGAAGATGAACATCGAGGTGGTGGATGCGCGCGGCAAGTTTCTTGGTGAAGGCCGTGAGCTTGCCGAACTGACTGCGCGTTTCAACGAGGCGAGCCAGGCCGCGCTGGCGCCCCCGCAACAAAAGGCCGAACAGAAACCGGTGGAAGCCAAGGGCTTCGCCCAGGTGGCGGAAAAAGCCCAGGCGAAAATGGCGGGGCTGTCCATGACCGTCTACCCGGCGCTGGTGGAGGAGGGCGGGGTGGTCAAGGAAGGCCGCTTCCCGACCCAGGCCGAAGCCGACTCTCAGCACCGCCGCGCCCTGCAACGACTGCTGCTGCAGCAACTGGCCGAACCGGCCAAGTACTTGCGCAACAAGCTGCCAGGCCTGACCGAACTGGCGTTGCTGTACCGCGAGATGGGCAAGATCGATGCACTGGTCGAGGACATCCTGCTGGCCTGCCTCGACAGCTGCATTCTCGACGGCGAAGCGCAACTGCCACGCGATGGTGCTGCGCTTGCGTCATTGGCAGAACGCAAGCGTGGCGACTGGGCATCCCATGCTGAGCGTCTGGCCCGCCTGACGCTGGACATCCTCAAGCTCTGGCATGGCTTGCAGAAGCGCTTCAAGGGCAAGATCGACCTTGCCCAGGCGGTCGCGCTCAACGATCTCAGGGGTCAGCTGGGCAATCTGGTCTATCCCGGCTTCGTTCGCGAAACACCGGGCGAATGGCTCAAGGAATATCCGCGCTATCTGAGGGCGGTCGAACAGCGCTTCGACAAGATCGGCGCGCAGCTGCAGCGCGATCGCGTGTGGTCCGGCGAATTGGCTGGCTACTGGGAGCAGTACCAGGCGCGGTTGAAAAAGCATCAGCAGGAAGGCAAGCGCGATCCGGAACTGGTGCTGTACCGCTGGATGCTGGAGGAGTATCGCGTGTCGCTCTGGGCCCAGCAGTTGGGCACGAAGATGGCGGTGTCGGACAAGCGCTTGAGCAAGCAGTGGAGCCAGGTGGAGGCTTGACCGTAAGATTGCGCAGGATCCCTGGTGCCCGCAGATCAGAAAGTTGAATACGTCCTGACCACGTCCAGCCGCGGAGGCAGGTTCATAGCCTCCGGAATGGCCAAGCATTGACCCGCGCGAGGCTGGCCGGGCCTATCAGCACGATTTCAGTTGGAATTTCGCAAGGAGCCCCCAGCGAGAACCGCGTTCTGTTTCAGCTCGGTCTGGCTGAACCAACCATCCTTACACTGCACATTGCCGCGCTTGAGCTTGACCAGCAAGGTGCCGTCCGGGGCGGTAACGAAGCGGTTGGCGCCGTGTGAGCCAGGGTGTTGTCGCGGTCCGGATCGTAATGGTGATCGCGGCTGGTATTGCTCAGCATGAAGGCCCCCCATTGATGCGGTAATCGATGTCGGCGGTCAGCGAGAAGACTTCGCTGCGGGTGTAGCCCTGATCTGCGTCGGCAGTACGAAGCGTTTGTCGCGGTCGACATCGACCGCGCGGCCGTTGATTGCGGAATGCCGAAGTCGATCAGGCGCTTGTCGTGCGGATATGGCGCCCCGAGGTTGATCTCCAGCTCATCGCAGAGCTGGAAGTAGGCAGACGGCGCCAGGACCTTGCGTTCCAGAAAACCGTTTTCGCGGAAGGTGTCGCAGTCTTCCGGTGCGCCGGTTACACGAAACGCCTTGGTTTTCTGCTCCTGATCGGCCCAGCCGGCATCGAATCGAGTGCGCCGCTTTCCTTCGCTGTCGAAGCTGACATCCACACGTTTTCCCGCCTCGCCCTACGCTACGAGCCGCCTGGCCTGTTTTCGGCTGCTTTTCTCGCGTTTTGCTCAAGCCGTTCCAGTCGTTGCAACTGACCTTGCTTGTTCAGCCGGATCCGCAACAGATCTTCGGCCAAAATCAAGTTCGCGCCGAAATGCTTCGCCGCCTCCACCTGAATGTCGTCCAGTGATAAGCCTCTGTTCGATGCGCCTTGATACCGCGCGCTGAAGTGCGTCAGCACCAGATGCGGCAGCTGGATCGACGCTGCGAATGCGGCGACCTGCGCGGCTGTGCTGTGGCCGAAATCAGCTTTACCGGCTTCGGCGATGGCCTGGGTATAGGTCGCTTCGTGGACCAGCAGTTGCGCGCCTTGGCAGGCCTCGCGAAGAAGTTCGGGCTGGTCGTTATCGCCCGCTATAACGACACGACGCGGTGCACGACTGAACAGTAGATAGTGCTCGCTACGCAGCGTGCGTCCCTCATGTTCGATGTCGTGGCCGCGCATCAGATCGCCCCAGAGTGGGCCGCGCGGCACGCCGTCGCGGTCGAGCTTGTCGACATCGAGGCTAGGATCGGGGCGGGCTTCGGTGAAGCTGTAACCCCAGCTCGGGACCCGATGGGACAGGGCGGTGGCCTCGACGCGCATCTGCGAGCTGCACCAGCCGTCGAACGACTCGGTGGCGTGAAACTTCAGTTCGTAGGGCAGCCAGCTCTGGCTCATGTCCAGCGTGGCACGTACCCAGTCTTCAATCGCCCGCGGAGCGATGATATCCAGCGGCTCCTGGCGCCGTGCCAGGCCGGCGCTGGCGAGCAAACCCGGCAAGCCGTAGCAGTGATCGCCGTGCACATGAGTGATGAAAATCGCACGCAAGCCATGCAGTGTCAGCGGCGTATGCAGCAATTGATGCTGGGTGGCTTCGCCACAATCGATCAGATACCAGCCTTTACCGCTGTCCTCCAGCAGCGCTACGCCGCTGACATTGCGGGCCATGGTCGGCGTGCCGGAAGAAGTGCCAAGGAAAATCAAGTCCATGGTGATGCTCATGCGCAGTCGTCGCGTCAGTATGGCGGCCGAGTGTCGGCGGATAAACCTGCACCCGACCGGGCGCAGCGCTGCGTTCATATATCTTTTAGCTACTAAGAAAGCATTAACTTATATTAAGGATTGCTAGTCCGGACCGTTATGCTGCTGGCCTTTGACACGGCCTGTGTGCCTTGAATCGGACGTTCTCATGGAATTCGGTGTAATCAGCTTTGTTGTAGCCGGCCTGCTGGTTGGCTTTATCGTTGGCATGACCGGTGTAGGCGGTGGCTCGCTGATGACACCGATCCTGTTGTGGTTCGGTGTCAACCCGGCTGCGGCCGTTGGCACCGATCTGCTCTACGCAGCGATTACCAAAGCCGGCGGCGTCTGGGTACACCAGAAGAATCGCAACATCGACTGGAGCATTACCGGCTGGCTGGCGCTGGGCAGTGTGCCGGCCGCAGCGCTGACGCTGTGGCTGTTGAAAGGGCTGCACTCGGACCAGGATGCGCTCAACGCGATCATCAAGCACTCCCTTGGCATCGTGCTGGTACTCACGGCTCTGGCTGTGCTGTTCAAGAAGCAACTGCTCGCTGTGGCTGCTCGCTTGTCAGGCCCGACCCCCAGGCTGTCGTCGCGCGGGTTGAACATCCTGACCGTAGTTGTGGGCGTTGTGCTTGGCGCAATGGTCACGCTGACTTCGATAGGCGCGGGTGCGCTGGGTACAGTGGCGCTGTTCTTCCTTTACCCCTTGCTCGCCACGCGCCGCCTGGTGGGCACTGAGATCGCCCATGCGGTGCCTTTGACGCTGGTAGCCGGGCTGGGCCACGCCAGCATGGGCAACATGGACTGGACCATCCTGAGCTACCTGCTGATAGGCTCGTTGCCGGGCATTTATTTGGGCAGCCACCTGTCCGGCCGGGTGCCGGAAGCGGTGTTGCGACCTTGCTTGGCAGTCATGTTGGCGATGATCGGCTATAAGCTAATCTGACCACGATCTATTCACGTCCGCAGGCACTGCCACTGCGCTGGATTGTTGCTTCTATCTGCTCCGTCAGCACACCGGCAGCATCCTAGGCGGCTGGCCCTGAGCCAGCGCCTTCTGGGGACCACCACCGACCAGCCTATCGGCACCATTGCCTCGCTGGCCGGGTTTGGCTCTCAGCATCTCGATGCATCAGCATTTCAGCAAGGCGCTGGGCGTCTCGCCGAAGCAATATCGCCAGGCATTCCGGGGCCAGGGTTGACCTTCAATGGTGCATCGCCAGCCGGCGTATCCGTCGTATCGCCTGAGCTCGTGGCCTGTGTTTCATATCTGTCACAGATACTTGAGCCACCGAATGTCCCGTCGGCGCGCCTTCAGCGAGGCGAACCAACGCACTGGGGGATATGACACCACCGTCAGCGTACACAGGCAAACGGCCATAAGGCCGCAAAGCCGAGGTAGCTTCCCCGGTGGAGTCCCTCGAAAGGCTCCGCGGCAGGATCGGCAAAACAGTAACAATCAGAGGGAAAGGGCGTGACCGGGGATCGCTAAGCCCCGATGCACGTGGCGCGCGGTGTGTTATCCACAACATCTGTGGATAACATTGTGAACAAATATTGGATGACGTGCCCAAACGCCCATCTGGCGCGGCTCAGAACAGATCGACGAGTTTTTACTCAGTATTGATAAAGCCTTTCTAATCAATGGCTTAGATTTGGTTAGGCTGGCGCTTGCAGCAACCCGCGAGCAGGGCCAACCCGACCAGGTCTTATGTGCATAAAATTATCTGTCAACGGGTTTTTTAGATAATTTCGCTGCTATAAGACTGGACAAATCCGTCCGAATGGTTCGAGAGATGGCTGACTGCCACCGGCTGTAGATGATCATCCAGGACACGCCGAAGCGGTCGGTAAACTGCACTTCAGGGTTTTGTCGTCCCCGTTAAGCGATCCACTCCGTCAACCCTAGTCCGGCATCACCCGTGCGGTGGAATAGTCAGCCCCTTGGCCACCGCTGGCCGGGCGAGGAAGGCATCCAGTACCCGTTGGACGTTGACGAAGCGCTCGAACTCCACCAGTTCGCGCGCTTCGTAGAAATCCACCAAGCCGCGGACCCACGGAAATGTAGCGATGTCGGCGATGCTGTAGCGCCCGCCCATGATCCACTCGCGACCCTCCAGGCGCTTGTCCAGCACGCCGAGCAAGCGTTGGGCCTCGGCGACGTAACGGTCGCGCGGACGTTTGTCCTCGTAATCCTTGCCCGCGAATTTATGAAAGAAGCCGAGCTGGCCAAACATCGGGCCGACGCCGCCCATCTGGAACATCAACCACTGAATCGTCTCGTAGCGGGCTGCGGCGTTTTCCGGCATCAGCTGACCGGTTTTATCGGCGAGGTACAGCAGAATCGCACCGGACTCGAACAACGCCAGCGGCTCTCCGTCCGGGCCGTTAGGATCGAGGATGGCCGGAATCTTGTTGTTCGGGTTCAGCGATAGGAATTCTTCTGAGCGCTGGTCACCACACTCGAAGCTGACCAGATGCGCCTCGTAGGGCAGACCGGTCTCCTCCAGCATGATCGATACCTTCACCCCGTTGGGCGTGGGCAGCGAATACAGCTGCAGGCGATCCGGGTAACTGGCAGGCCATTTCTGGGTGATGGGGAAGGTGGACAGATCGTGCATGGTGGGCTCTCCCCAAAACAATTTTCGGAAGGTAAGGATATGGGTGCGAGGTGACGCGGTCATTTACCGGCGTGGAATATCAATTCGCCCCGCGCCGCAGTCTGCTGACGGGCTGAACAATCACTGCGCGGAAAGCGTCTTGATCATCGCCACTGTCAGGTACAGGCGCGGCGCGATGCTGGCAAGCTCCAGATATTCTTCATCCGAGTGCAGGCCGGCACCGACTACGCCCATGGTTTCCAGCACCGCAGGGGTCTCGCTGCCCGGGACATAGGCGTAACCGGCGTCGGTTCCGAAGCGCATGGCAATGGGCTTGATATCCCTGTCGATCTCACCATAGAGCTTGTGCGCCGTTTCGGCCAAGGCTTCGGAGCCGGCATTCTTCGCCAGCGGTGGGCGGCCTTTGTCGATACGCACCTCGACGGTGGTCTCGTCGATCAGCTGTTGCTCGATGATGCGTTTGGCATCCTCCAGCACCCGGTCGTACTCGCCGAGGTCGGAGTAGCGCATGTCCGCCTCGGCGTGCGCGCTGTCCGGGATGATGTTGCGCTTTTCGCCGCCCTCGATCATGGTCCAGCTGACCGTGGTGCCCTTGCTCGGATCGCCCAAGTCACGCAACTGCACCAGTTGGTGGGCCAGTTCCATCACGGCGTTGCGACCCGCTTCAGGCGCCGAACCCGCATGAGAGGATTTGCCCTGCACATCGAGCATCACGGCGTTGATGCCATTGGTCGCCGTGGTCACCGCCTCCTGGTCCGGCGGCTCGTATGAGAAAACGTAGTCATGCTCGCGCGCCAGTTCGGCGATGATTTTCTTCGAGCCCGACGAACCCATTTCCTCGTCCGGGTTGAACAGCACGGTGATGCTGCCGTAATCATCGAAGCCCTGCCTCTGAAGCAGTGCCAGGGCGTGCAAGATCATCGCCACACCGCCTTTGGCGTCCGCGACGCCAGGCCCGTAGGCGCGCTGCTCGTCCATGCGGAACGGACGCTTCGCCGCGGTGCCTTCACCGAACACCGTGTCGTAGTGGACCATCAGCAGGAAGCTCTTGCTGCCCGAGCCTTTCAGTGTGCCGACGATGTTCTCGCCTGCCGAAGGCGTCGCCGGCGTGGTCCTGACTTTCGCCCCCAAGGCTTCGAGGCGTTCGATCAGCATCTGGCTGACGGTGGCCAGGCCCTTTTCCAGTCCGGTGCCGGTATCGATGGCGACCAGTTCCTTCACCGTTTCCAGGTAGGGCTTCTGCTCGGCTTCGGCCTGTTTGAGCAACTCGTCGGGCTTGAGGGCGGCCGCAAGGCCGGTCAGCGAAAAGAAGCACAGGGCAACGGCGGCGGCGAGCAGGGAAGGGCGGACGCGCATGGGCAGACCTCGGTTCTGGTGGGCGGGGTTCCGGTGGGTGGTGAGGTCTAGACCGCTCGCGACCTTGCATCGTTCCGGTGCGTATGCATTCGGATGCACGTGTCAGAGCCGTTCGAGGCTGTGCAACCGCAGCAACGTACCGCTGGCTCTGCGTGGTCGGCTCCCGCTATGGTTGGCGCTCAACCCAACTGTCATGGAGCGCAGCACGTGTCCCTAACCACTTCCTATGACCCACAGAACATCTTCGCCCGGATCATTCGTGGCGATGCGCCTTGCTACAAGCTCTACGAGGACGACGACGTGCTCGCCTTCCTGGATCTGTTTCCGCAGTCATTTGGGCATGCCCTGGTGATTCCGAAGCGCTCCGCGGCGTGCAACATCCTCGATGTGGATACCGAGGCGCTGTGCAAGGTGATGGCGGTGGCGCAGAAGCTCGTTCGCGTGATCGTCGAGGAGTTACAACCCGATGGCGTGCAGGTGGCGCAGTTCAACGGGGCGCCGGCGGGGCAGACGGTGTTTCATATTCACGTGCATATCGTCCCGCGCTATTCGGGCGAGGGGCTTGGCATTCACGCCGCAGGTAAGGCCGATCCGGCAGAGCTGGAAAAGCTGCAGGCGCGGCTGGTAAGCAAACTTGCCGCGAGCGAGCACTGATCGGCTCCTGAACCGGCACTGCTGCCGCACCGGTTGCAGCCGCGACCATCGCAGCAGCGAAGAAACACCAAAGTACTATTCGTAGCGAATTCGAGGCTTCGTACCCTGCGGGCATGAAGCCTGCTCCGTTGTTCCTCACCTTGTCTTTCGCTCGTGCATGCCTCGCAGCGCTTCGATGCGGGCGTGTGGTTCTGCTCGCGATAGTCCCGCTGTTCGTTCAGGCGCAGGGCGAGGCGCAACCGCTGCCGGTGCTGACCCTTGGCGTGTTGCAGTTCGGCACGCCGCATTGGGAGCTCGATCATCTCAAGCGTCACGGGCTGGACAAGACCAATGGCTTCGACTTGAAGGTGCGCTTGGTGGCTGATCTGCCGGCGTCGCGTTTGGCGCTGGGCAGTGGCAGCGTGGATGGCGCGGTAAGCGATCTGCTCTGGGCGCAGGCGCGCTACGAGGCTGGGACGGCGTATCGCTACCTGCCGTTTTCCTCGCAAGTTGGTGAAGTGTTGGTCAACGATGGCAGCGATATTCGCGCCCTGGCCGACCTGCGCGGCAAGCGCATTGGCGTCGCTGGTGGGCCGGACGGGCTTGGTTGGCAACTGCTGCAGCAGGTGGCTACGGGGCAGGGGATCGATCTGGCCCGCGAGGCGACGGTGCAGTACGCGGCGCCGCCCCTGCTCAGTCAGGCGCTGCGGCGCGGCCAGGTGGACGCGCTGCTGACCTTCTGGCACTTCTCGGCACGCCTGCGTGGCGAGGGTGGTGTGCGTAGTGCCTTCGGTCTGGCGGATCTGATTGGAACGCTGGGTCTCGATCCCGATCTGCCGGTGCTCGGCTACCTGTTCCCGCAAGCATGGGCCATTGGGCACGACGATCTCTTGCAGCGCTTCTCCCGTGCGTTGCGCGAGACCAAGGACCAGCTGGCGAGTCAGCCCGATCACTGGCAGGAAATCCGGCCCTTGATGCGGGCTGAGAACGACGCGGTGTTCGCTGCGCTGCATGACAGCTTTGTCGAAGGCATCCCCCAACCGCTGGATGCGGCGCGCATCGCTGCGCTGCACCGGCTGTTGGTGTTGACGGGCGCCGAGCCGCAAAGGCTGATGCCCGCCGCGCTGTTCCAGAGCGAGCCATGACCGGCTCGCGCTATGCCTGCTGGGTCGCGCTGCCGCTGGTGGTCGCGCTCTGGGCGAGTGTCGCGCTGACCGTCAGTATGCCGCTACTGCCGTCTCCAGCGAATGTCCTGCATACCTTCTGGCTCGCCGTCCAGAGTGGTGAGCTGCCCCATCATCTGTTGGTCACCCTGCGCCGGGTGCTGATCAGCTTTGCGCTTGCGATGGCGCTGGGTGCGCTGCTGGGCGTCTGGATGGGGCGCTCGCGGTTGGCCAACGCGGTGCTCGATCCGCTGCTGGTGCTGTTTCTCAATCTGCCCGCGCTGGTCACCATCATCCTGCTCTATGTCTGGTTCGGTCTGGTGGAAGCGGCGGCGGTGCTGGCGGTGGTGATCAACAAGGTGCCGAACGTGGCGGTGACGGTGCGCGAAGGCGCGCGCAGCCTCGATCCGAAGCTGGAGCAGATGGCCCGGGTCTACGGCTTCAACCGTTGGCAGCGGGTGGCGAACGTCTGGCTGCCGCAGCTGTTTCCGTACCTGATGGCGGCGACCCGCGGGGGCCTGGCGCTGATCTGGAAGATCGTCCTGGTGGTCGAACTGCTGGGCCGCTCCGATGGCGTCGGTTTTCAGCTGCACATGGCGTTTCAGGTCTTCGATGTGGCGAGCATATTGGCCTACAGCCTGGCCTTCATTGCCGTCGTACAGCTGATCGAGCTGGCGCTGCTGCAGCCGCTGGAGCGTCGCGCCTCGAGCTGGCGCAACGCCGGGATGCAGCATGCTTGAGCTGCGCATCGATGGCGTAGCGGCAGGCCATCCGGTGCTCGGCCTGATCGATCTACAGGTGCGGGCCGGGGATCGCATCTGCTTGCTGGGCCCCTCCGGCGTCGGCAAGACCACCTTGCTCAACGCCATCGCAGGCCTTGATTCACGCCTGGCTCCGATGATCCGTCTTCAATCCGGGCGGCGCGTCGGCTACCTGTTTCAGGAGCACCGCCTGCTGCCCTGGTACAGCGTGCGGCAGAACCTCAAACTGGTCGGCGCGGCGGCGGGCGATATCGATCGGCTACTGGCCGACGTTGGCCTGAGCGATGCGGGTGATCGTCTGCCGGAGCAGCTCTCGCTGGGTATGGCGCGCCGCGCCTCGCTGGCTCGGTGCCTGGCCGTCAAACCTGATCTGCTCTTGCTCGATGAGCCCTTTGCCTCGTTGGACCCGGACCGCGCTGCCGAACTGCGCGAGCTGATTGTCCGGCTGCTTGAGGGGCAGCCACAGATGGCACTGATCTGCGTGACCCACGATGCGCGCGACGCCGATCAGCTCGCCAATCGGCTGTGGTACATGAACGGCCAGCCTGCGACCCTGCGTTGGGATCGACCGCTGACCGACGGGGCCAATGCCAGTCAGATCTGCGACACGCTGCGCTCGCTCAGTGCTCAGCCAGCTGCCAGCTGAGTCAGGGCATGCAGCAGCAGCCCGACCAGCCCGCCAACCAGCGTGCCGTTGATGCGGATGTACTGCAGGTCTTTGCCAACGCTCTGTTCCATCTGCTCGACCAGTTCGCGGCTCTCCCAGTTTTCCACGCGCTGGGTGATGTATTTGCCGATCTGCCCGCGGTAGCGCTCGAGCAGGCTGGGCGCGGCGGCCAGCAGTTGCTCGTTGATCCAGGTACGCATGGACGTGTCGGCGGAAAGCGAGTCGCCCAAGCCCTGGGTCAGGCGCACGATCCGCTTGCCGATGCGTGAATCCGCGCTCTCCAGATCCGCCTCCAGCCACTCGGTCAGCTCACGCCAGAGCGTCTGCAGGTAATCGGTGGTTGCCGGATGCTCCAGCAGCTGAGCGACGATGCGTTCGACTTCCAGCCGATAAGCCGGGTCATGCTTGAGCCGGTCGATGTACGCCGCCACATGCTCGTCGAAGCGCTCCCGTAGCGGATGTTCAGGGTCGCCCGCGATCTCGGCGATGACCGCCGATACGCCGTCGACGAACTTGTTCGCCGACCAGCCGCCGACCGCCTTGCCGAGTCCCAGATAGCGCAGCGTGCGGACCTCGGCGGTAATGGCGTCGGCCACCAGCGCACGGGTGTCATCGTCCTGCAGCAGCGCATCGACCTTGATCAGCGCTTCATCGAGCATCGCCTGGTGTTTGCCCTGTCGGGTGAGCATTTCCAGCACCTGACCGCAGACCGGTGCGAGATCGACCTTGCGCGCTCGGTTGATCAGCTTGGCCTGCGCGAACGCTTGCACGCGCTCATCGTGCAGCGACTCGACGCCGAACCGCGCCATGCCGGTGAGCTGGCGGCCAACCGCTTCGGCATTGGCCGGATGACGCAGCCAGTTGGCCAGCCTGCCGCCGAAGTCCAGTGCTTCGAGCTTGGCCAGCACCATCGGTGTGGACAAGAAGTGAGTGGTGATGAAGGTCGACAGGTTGCGCCCGATGCGCGCTTTGCTGCGGGGGATGATCGCCGTATGCGGGATCGGCAGGCCGAGCGGATGGCGGAACAGGGCGGTCACGGCGAACCAGTCGGCAATCGCACCGACCATTGCCGCTTCTGCAAAAGAGGCGAGGTAGCCCCAGGCCGGGTGACGCGGCTCCATGGCGGTTGCGATGACGTAGAGCAGCGCGGCGAGCAGCAGGAGCAGGCCGGCGACCAGCTTCATTCGTGTGACGGGGGATTGCCAGCGGCGGTGCAGAGGGCTCACGCGATTCCTCTTTGCGGCGAATGGTGTGCGGGGTGTTACTCAGGCGAATCGGGTACGGCCGACGGGTCTGCCTATACAAGACAGACCCGGCTGGCGAGGTGAGGGTTCGGTAACCGCCGGCGTGTGGTTTATTCGTCGTCGTCTTCCTCGCGCAGCAGCACGTAGCTGTCGTCGTCCAACCGCTCGCAGACATAGAACATGGAGATGCTGCCGTCCTGTTCGGTGACGGCAGCATAATCGTCGGCTTCGACGGTAAAGAACCCTGTTGAGTCGGAGCCAGGTTCGCTGGCGAACACAGCGGTGAAGAAGGCGTCTTCCGGCATCCCGTCGAAATAGTCGGCGCGCGCCTTGGCGTCCCACTCCTGCGGCGGCTCGAACTGCCCGGTGATGATCACGCGGGCATCGCCCATGTCGCGCTCTTCACCATCCGGGTCCGTTTCGTGAGCGCGGTAGATGGTGCAGTTGAGTGCATCCGGGTCGGCCAGAATACTGTCGCGCGATGGGGTTTGGGTGGCAGGCATGGCAGCAGCTCCGGTCAAAGATTGGATTGTCGGCAGTGTGGTGGAGTCCGGGGGGCGCTGCAATCGCAAGTTGGGAAGGATGCTGGATTCTTTCGATCAAGTAGGGCTGATCGGACCGCCGGTGGTTGAACAGGCGAACGCTGTCGGCCGGCTGTTGCTCCAAGTGGTTAGACCCTATCGCAGCAACGCAACGAGGTAGCCATGAACCAGAGCGACCAGACTCAGCGTGAGCAGAACAAGCCGACCGAGGACCTGCCGGACGTCACCATGACCGATGCTGGCGAGAAGGAAGCAGGCGAGGATCCTGATTTCGACGACAGCGAGATCGATGACGACCAGGACAGCCGCGGCTGAAGTTAAATGACCTGCGCAGCCGAAACTGCGCCACACCCAGGAGTGCCAGATGGACAAGTATCACCTGAACCCGACCCCGATGGGCTGGGAGCTGACCGATCAGCAATCCCGGGAAACGGTATTGCGCACCCTGACCAAGGACGAAATGTTCACCGGGCTGGACAGCCTGATGGAAGGCAAGACCGCATCAGTCGAGGTCTACGATCGCCACGGAACGCTGGAGGAAGAGCGGCATTATCCGGGCAGCAGTCATCCGGTGTCGACCCGTTAGATCCAAGTGAGCGCATATTTCCGCAGGGTGGGCGAACACACCTGTCATACCATCACCGCTTCGCTTATCTGACAGGAGAATCCTGATGCGCATGATGCTCGCCCTCATCCCTGTGTTGGCCTTGGCCGGTTGCTCGTCCTGGCAGGCGGACCCGGAGGACATCACGCCAGTACCCGAAGAGCGTCTGCGTGGCTATCAGACACCTGTGGCCAATGGTGGCGAGTTGGTGGTGACGCGCGACTTCGGCATTCGCGGCGGAGGCTGCTACGTGGCGGTGATGGTCGATCGCAGGCTGGCGGCACGGATCCATGTCGGCGAGCAGGCACACTTGCAGGTGCCGGCCGGGATGCGCATCGTCAGCATCGAATCGGACCTTGAGGACGACACGCTGTGCGGCAAGGGCAATCTGCTGCGCGAGAAAGCGGCGCGGGTCGAGTCGGGTGAAACGCTGCAGTTCCGCATCAGCAGTGATAACCGCATCGGCTTCGATATCCAGCAAGTCGACGCCCGGTAGCAGCGCTGCCGCTCGCCTGCCTGTTTGATCACCGGCGCGAGGCGGTATCACGAAGAAACATTGGGTATCCGGGATTAAATGGTTGATGGAGCCTTCCTGCTCCCCGAACCCTTAATCCTCCAGAAAGTTGATAGATCGACCCCGTAGTTCTTCTCGACCGAGGGTAGGCCCTTGCTGTAGGTCATGGTGGCCCTGCCTGGGAGCGGTGATTTGCATGTCACGACGGCCATTTCGTGTGATGGCCATCGATCACCAAGGCGTGCCGATGCCGGCCTAGCGGGTGATAGTGAGGATGGCGATGCGGTTCCGGCCCCTCCCGGCCCTCATGTTCATGCTGGTGGTGTTCATCATGGTAATGCAGGTGAGTGTGTTCGACAGGCATGTGATCATGCTCGAGCGCCACCAGGTCCCGTGACGGCCAGATACGCGCCGCGAGTGCCGTCGACACCAGCGCGATCGCCCCCAGCAGGGCGAAGGTCTCGATCAGGCCCACCTGCACCCCGACCCAGCCGGCCAGCGGATAGGCCACCAGCCAGCAGCCATGCGACAGCGAGAACTGCGCGGCGAACAACGCCGGTCGGTCCTCTGAGTGACACGATTGCTTGAGCAGGCGTCCGGCGGGCGTCATGACCAGCGAGGCGCCGGCGCCCAGCAGAAACCACAGCCCTAGCAACCCCACGAACCCGGGGGCCAGCAGGCCCAGAAAGAGGCTTAGCGTCATCAGAACGCCGCCCGCGAGCATGAGCGGACGTTCTCGCGTGCGCTCCAGCACTTTCGGCAGCAGCAGGGCCACCAGCATCGAGCCGCCCCCCACCGCCGCGAAAGCCATGGCGACCGCCTGTTCGCCCAGGCCAAGGATGGAGCGGACGTAGACCACAGTATTGACGATCTGCATGGCCCCGGCGGCCGACACCGCCATGTTCAGGGCCAGCAGCCCTCGCAGCCGGGGCGTTTCCAAGTAGATTCGCATGCCGTGGGAGACCTTGCGCCAGACACCCGGCGCTTCGTCATCCGCAGTTTGGGGTGACGGCAGGACCACCGAGACGACCAAGCCTGCCGAGACCAGGAAGGCCAGCCCGTTGAGCAGGAACAGCACATCGAAGCTCATCACCATCAGCAGTGCCGCGGCGGCCATGGGGCTGAGCAAGTTCTCGAGGTCATAGGCGAGCCGCGACAGCGACAGCGCCCGGGTGTACTGCTCCTCGTCCTCGAGGAGATCGGGAATCGTCGCCTGGAACAGCGGGGTGAAGCCTGCCGAGGCGGCATTGAGCAGGAAGATCAGCCCATAGATCTGCCAGATTTCGGTGACGAAGGGCAGCGCGCAGACCACGGACGCCCTCAGCAGGTCCAGGCCGACCAGCAGAGCGCGGCGCGGCAGACGCGAGGCATAGGCCCCGGCTAGTGGTGCGATGCACACATAGGCCACCATCTTGATGGCCAGCGCCGTACCCAGCACGATCCCCGCCTGCCCGGCCGCCAGCTCATGGGCCAGCAGCGCCAGGGCGACCGTCGTCAGCCCGGTACCGACGAGGGCGATAACCTGAGCCAGGAATAAATGGCGGTAACGACGGAAACTCAGCACTTGGAGCATGGCTCCTCCTCGAGGCGTTGCTGTCGGTTATAGGCGGCATGCCAGGGTAGAACGGTTCACATTTATCTTTCTTGCAAGCCAGCATACTACCCCCTAGTATCCATATATCGCCCTCCCTTGTATAAATTTTGTCCTCAAAGAGATGGCCAGATGCATACGATCAAAGACAAAGCGAAGTTGCTAATGCGTGTTCGACGCATTCAGGGGCAGGCAGCCGCACTGGAAAGACAACTTGACAAGGAGGGAGATTGCACTGCCGTTCTACAACAGGCCGCCGCGATTCGCGGGGCGGTGAATGGGCTGATGGCAGCCATCATTGAGGGACACCTGACTGATCACGTTGTCAGGGAACCCGAGCTGGAGCAGCGGCAACAGGACCTGGATGCGGTACTACAGGTGATCAAGTCCTACCTCAAATAGGACAGAAAGAAGCCTGGCGCACAGAAGGCCCAGAGAGCAGCCCGCCGGAGTCTCGAGGCACGATAAGGAAGGAGGCAACAATGTCAGAACACAGTCATAGCCACGGTGGCGGCAAGACCTTGCTGTTCGCATTGGTATTCACCACAGGTTTTGCAGCTGTCGAAGTGTTCGGCGGCCTGATAGCGGATTCGCTCGCCCTGTTGTCGGACGCAGGCCACATGCTGACCGATTCATTGTCGTTAGGGGTTGGTGCCTTCGCCGCTTGGCTGGCCAAAAAACCGGCCTCGCGCCGGCACTCCTTCGGCCTCAAGCGCGCGGAAATTCTCGGCGCCCTGTTCAACGTGCTGTTTATGTTCGGGGTGATTGTCTTCATCGCCTACGAGGCGATCCGCCGCATGGCAGATACACCCGCCGTTGCCGGTGGCATGGTTTTGGCGATTGGCGGGCTCGGCTTGCTGGTGAATATCATAGTGGCATGGGTGCTGATGCGTGGAGAGCAAACCATAAACGTTCGCGGAGCGTTCCTGCATGTGATGGGAGACTTGCTGGGCTCGGTCGCTGCGCTGGTTGCCGGTGCGATCATTTATCTGGGCGGGCCGCCCGTTGCGGACCCGATCCTGTCTCTTTTCGTTAGCCTATTGATTCTGTTCTCCGCCATTCGACTACTGCGTGAGGTGACGCACGTGTTGATGGAAGGCGTGCCAAAAGGAATCGATGCCCATGAAGTCGGCTGCGCGCTAGTCCGGGTCGACGGTGTCTGCGCTATTCATGACATGCATATCTGGAGCCTGTCATCAAACAGCCAGGCTCTGGCGGCGCATGTCGATGTGGACGCGATGGAGCGATGGGAGGAGCTACTGCCGCAGCTGCAAATGATCTTGCGGGAGCGTTTCGATATCGAGCACAGCACCCTACAACCCGAGGATGCCGCTATTCGCCAAGCCTGTGATGTCGATCCCGATTGCGGGGCTGATATGTGGAATAGGTAAACAACCGACAGCGAATCCACCACACCCGCATTGAGCAAGCCGCAGCTGAGCACCACCGCTGCAGCAACGGAGATCACGGCCGGATGGGCAAGGCCTCTGGACGCCTTTTCCGGCGGCACGATGCCGGCCAGGGTAACCACCAGCAAGGCGGCAAGGGCGACGATGTCGTAACGCCGGCGATTCCACACGAACCGCCCTGGGTGGCAGCGAGCGCGGCGAATTCGATCAGGCTGATCGCCTTGCATGGAACCTCGATAACGGCTTTTGCCGCAGTGAGCAATCAAGATGAAGAGCCGAACGGCCGGATCTACACGGGTTGCGCCAAAGCGAAGCGGCAGGGCGGCCATACACCAGCTGCTTGAGCGGGTGCTGAGCCAGCGCTGCGTTCGGCATTGGGCGCTATGCGCCGGTATCGAGCCAGACACTGCTGTGATCGGAGGTCAAAAGGTCGCTCCGGCCAGGGTGTTTTCCCGTCCCGGTCATTGGCAAGACCCGCTCCGATAGGCAAGGATGTAGAAGACTCCAGAACGAAACGTGACCATGCCCAAGCAACTTTCTCTGCATTGCCGCGACGGCTACCCGCTCGCTGCGCAACTCTGGCTGCCACCGGGACAGGCACGTGGCTCGGTGATCGTCAGCAGCGCCACCGGTGTGCTGGCGCGGTATTACGCGCGCTACGCCGGGTTCCTGCGCGAACGCGGCTATGCGGTGCTGACGTATGACTATCGCGGTATCGGCGGGTCACGCCCGGCCAGCTTGCGAAAGGCGACCATCCGTTGGCGCGACTGGGGCGATCTGGACTTTGATGCGGCGGTGCGCTGGATGCGTCAGCGTGATCCCGACGGGCCATTGGTGGCCGTCGGTCATAGCATCGGTGGTTTTCTGCCGGGTTTTGCCGAGTCCGCTACCGAGGTCGATCGCTTTCTCAGTGTGGGCGCGCAATATGCCTACTGGCGCGACTATGCCGCCGCGCAACGCTGGCGGATGTTTGCCAAGTGGCACCTGTTCATGCCCGCGGTGACGGCGCTGTGCGGATATTTTCCCGGCCGCCGACTGGGCTGGCTGGAAGACCTGCCCGCAGGCGTCGCGTGCGAATGGGCATTCCGCCGGTCGCGGTTGGAACAGAGCTATCCGGAGCATGAGCGGGCCGAGGTGCTACGCCGCTTTGCCGCGATCAGCGTGCCGATCCTGGCGGTGAGCCTGAGCGACGACGAGTACGGCACGCCCCCGGCGATCGCCCGCGGGCTGGCCTACTACCGCAACGCCGCGGTGCAGCAGGTCCAACTGAGTCCCGCTGTGCTGGGCATGGAGCAGGTCGGCCACTTCGATCTGTTTCGGGAGCGCCATCGAGACGGCTTCTGGCAGGCAAGTCTGGACTGGATCGGGGAAGGTCGCAATCCCTGGTCGGGCGACGCGCAACCCTCCGTCAGCGAGGCGTGCTGAGCGCGACGCTGCAGGCCTGTCTGGCGGCGAAAACGGCGCTAACTGCGGTTGGCCCGGGTGCCTGGATGCGGCTGTTCATCGGCGCTGTGCACGACAGGCGCGTTCAACAGCTGGCGGACCGCGTTTGCATAGGCGCGGCGGCCCACGCGCATGGCGTTGTTGTGGTTGCCGCCCTCGATCAGCAGTAGCTGTTTGGGGTTCTGAGCGGCGGCGAAGAGTTCTTCGCTGAAGCGCGCCGGCACGTATTGATCAGCCGTGCCATGGACCAGTAACAGCGGCATGCCGACCTGGTCGATCTTGTCGATGGAGTCGAATTTCTGCGACACCAGCCAGCGGACTGGCCAGGGCGTGTCGGCTACCTCCGTTGCGATATCGGCCAGGCTGGTAAAGGTGGATTCGACGATCAGCGCACGCGCTTCCGGCGCTTCGCCACGGCGTTCGGCTTCGCGTCCCAGCTCGGCGGCGAGGTCCACCGCCACCGCACCACCCAGCGAATGGCCATAGATCAGACGCTTGTCCGCATCGGGCTGCAGGGTTTTCAGATGGTCCCAGGCGATACGCGCATCCTCATATACGCTGGCTTCCGACGGCAGCTCGCCGAGGCTTTGGCCAAAGCCTCGATAGTCGATTGCCAACACGGAGAAGCCCAGTGAACGTATCTGTTCGAGCCGGAACAGGTGTCCGGTGAGGTTCCAGCGAGAGCCGTGCAGATAGAGAATTGCCGGCGCGTCTCGCTCGTCAGCCGGCCACCACCATGCGTGGATGTTCTGGCTGTCGCCGAATGCAGGCGCGCTCAACTCCAGCTCCTCCACACCGCCTGGTAGGCCGCGGTACCAGCTGGCGGTACCGGGCTCGATACGAAACACCAGTTCGCGCTCTTTTTGTTCGAGCATCGAGCAGCCGACGGGCAGCAGGGTGAACACTGCGGCGACGATCAGCGAAACAAAGCTGCGGGCTCGGGTGCGGAAAAATGGCAATTTCGACATGCAGCGGCACGCTCTCCTTCTGGAATCGACATTGAGCGGCCAGCTGGATAGGCACGCAGCTCAATCGCAGGCGGTGACGGCTCCCCTGGTTTCTTCGCTTCCACTGCTTGCGATCCAGGCCCACCAGAACACCAGCAGGCCGACGGCGCCGGTCGCGGCGCCGATGTAGCCAGTCGAGGTCCAGCCAAGCCCCGCGCTGATCGCCAGCCCGCCCAGCCACGGCCCGAGGGCGTTGGCGACGTTGAAGGCTGAATGATTGGACGCGGCTCCAAGCGTCTGGGCCTCGCCGGTCACGTCCATCAGGTGGGTCTGCAGGGCCGGGCCGAGCGACACCATGGTGCCTACCGCAAACGCGGCTGGGAGGATCGTCCACAGCGAATGCGCAGCGAGCGGAAACACCAGTAGCACCAGAATGCTCCACAGCAACAGCCAGGCGACAGCCTTGAACCCCAGCTTGTCGAACAACCAGCCGCCAAAGAGGTTGCCGACAATGCCGCCCAGGCCGAAAGCGGCCAGGCCCACCGGGATCCGCTTCTCGCTGACGCCAGTGACCTCCAGCATGGTTGGTGCCAGGTAGCTGAACACGCAGAACATGCCAGCGAAATCGATCGAACTGATGGCCAGCGCCAGCCACACCGGTTTTCGATTGAAATCACGCAGTTCGCGCATCGGGTTGTTACGCGGCTCGCTGCGGTCGAGCGGCAGGAAGATCGCCACGAACAGCACCGTCAGCAGCGCAATCATTCCAACCAGACCAAACGCCCAGCGCCAGCTGAGCCACTGCCCCAGCCAGGTGGCGGTGGGATTGCCGATCAGCATGGCGATGGTGAGGCCCGCCAGCACGCGGCTGACCGCCTTGGCCCGCTGGTCAGGTGCAACCATCGAGGCGGCGACCAGCATCGCCACGCCGAAATAGGCCCCGTGGGGCAGGCCGGCGATGAAGCGAAACAGCATCAACGAGTGGTAATCCGGTGCCATGGCGCTGGCGAAATTGCCCAGCGCGAAAAAGCCCATCAGGAGCAACAGCAGGTGCCGGCGGAACATCCGCGAGCCGAGGATCGCCAGCAGCGGCGCGCCTACCACGACACCCAGGGCATAGGTGCTGATCACATGGCCCACTTGCGGCTCGCTGATCCCCAGCCCCTGCGCGACGTTGGGCATCAGTCCCATGATGGCGAATTCGCCGGTACCGATGGCGAACCCACCCATGGCCAGGGCCAGTTCGATCAGCAATATGGCGCGCGCCGATAATTTCGACTTGCCTGTGGCGTTCACTTGGGTCATCGGTGCCTCAACGGGATGGGTCGATTAACGGACACGCGCCGCTTGCGTCGAGCGACGCTGGGCTAGCGGGAATACGCGGATAGGTAGGCAGCGATCGAAGGTTGAAGTTCGTCTCGGGATCGAGAGGGCCGAGCGCGCTTATGACGCAACCAAGGTTGAGCATGCGAGGCCGAGCGGTATCGGTACTCCGCCAGGATCGCCTCGAACTCGCCGTCGTGCTGCATCTGTTGCATGACTTCAAGTATCTCCCGGGCCGGGACGTCAGTCTCATCACGCACGATACAGTGGATGGAGGACTCCGTGAGCCGGTCGATTGCTCCCTTCTGGTCTTTTCCGCTCCGCGTTGGCGCAGGCTGCGGAGCGTCCACGGCGATTCTCGGTCAGCGACAGCTCGACCATGCGATGATTGATCCGGAGAACGGCCAGCAGGTTACCGGTGCGGTGTCGATCAGGTAGATGCCACGCTCCAGGGCGCTGCGAGTGGTGCTGACGGAGCGGTTGTCATCCGCGCGCCCCACATCCAGCCACCGATGGCCAGGTGCCCAAGCCTATACGCGTCACGGGCGCGGCGATGCCTTCGATCGATAGCGTTTCGATGCTCATGAGCTCTTCTGTTTGACCGGTGCCGGCCAGCTCGGCGGTTGGCCAGGTCACGGTTACTGATCGCTGCAGCCGTCTGATGTGCGGTGCGTTGGGTACTGGAGAGACGTCATCCAGACGCTGCGAAGCTGGAACTCAGCTGCAGGCAGCAACGGCTTCGGCTAGCAGTTTGGCTGTGTCCTGGGCGCCCATGGCTTGCGCAGCGGCCAGAGGCGTCACGCCGTTCATGTCGGCGCGACTTGGGTCTGCGCCGCGTGCCAGTAACAGTTCGACAATGTCACTGCGATTGAACATGGCCGCCATCATCAGGGCGGTCTTGCCGTCGGGCGAGGCGCTTTCGACATCGGCACCCTGATCGAGCAGCAGTCGCGCCATTCGCAGGTTGCCCTTGAAGGCAGCGCCCGCCAGCGGACTCTGGCCCTTGTCGTTGCGCAGCTGGGGGTCGGCACCGTTCTCCAGCAGCACGCGCGAGGCGTCGAGATGGCCGTGGTAACTGGCGAGCATCAACAGGCTGTCGCCATTGTGGTTGCGAATGTTGGCCGGCAAGCCGCGACCGAGCAGGTCGGTGAGGCGTTCGGCATCACCGCTGCGGGCGCTTTCGAAAACCTGAGCGGCGAACGCCAGCGCGGCGTCGTCCAGTTCGGGCTTGGGGCTCGGTTGATCCGTCATCTTGAGGTCCTCGGCTTTCAGAGTTGGGCGCAGCGGCGCAGACGCGTCGAGCTGCCAAGCGGTTTGCACTGGCGACTGCGTTTGTATCCGACCGACAGGTCGCGCAAATGTGCGAAACGGGCGCAAGGCTGCACGGCCAGATCGGCTATGGCAGTATTTGCCGCCCATCTGCCGATGAATTGCTGCAATGAAAGCTGAAGACCTCGAACGCCTGGTGACCCAGACCATGCCCTACGGCAAATACAAGGGCCGGCTGATCGCGGATCTTCCGGGCAACTACCTGAACTGGTTCGCCCGGGTCGGCTTCCCGCCCGGGGATCTGGGTCAGCTGCTGGCGCTGATGCAGGAGATCGACCACAACGGTCTGTCGCCGCTGCTCGAGCCATTGCGTCGCCGCTGATTCACGCCTGGCTCTGGGCCTGTAGCGCCGCCGGCGCGGGCGCGGCGTAGATACCCACTTCTACCGCCAGGGCCATGACCCGCTCGATGTCGCAGGTATAGACGAGTACGGCCTGCAACTCATCGTCCAGTGGCTCGCTGAAGTCCACCAGCACGTAACCGCCTTTTTCCGGGTAAAGGCTGCTGAGCTGGGTCTGGATGCGGTTGAGCGCCTTCAATGGCTCGGTCTTGGCCAATTGCTTGGGCTTGAGAATGAAATTCACGTTCGGGCCGAACGAACCGACAATCTGCTCGAACAGCGCCTGGTAATCATCGGCCTGGAACAGCACGGTATCCGGCAGGCTGCCGACGATCATCCATTCGCCCAGCGGGATGGGGAAGCCATCGTCGTAGATGATGTCCGGGTTGGCCTGCAGAAAGGCCTGGGGGTCGGCATAGGCTTGAGCCGCTTCGTCAGCGAGCCGGTTGATCTCGTCTTCGCTCATGCAGCCCGAACTGATCAGACGGATCAGTTCGGCGAGTGGGTCTTTCATGGGGAAACATTCCTGCGGTGCGGGGAGCACAAGGATAACCGAAAGCCTGCCAGGGCCCTGCCTGCTGGCTTCTGGGCAGCCGCGATGGCCACCGTCGTGCCTCGATAACCTTTGGCTGCTTTTACACGCTGCGCTGCAGATTCTGTTCAGTTTTCGTGCACAATAGCCGCCATATAAACGGACGCGGGATGACGATGGCGATCGGCGCTGGCCGGCATCGCTCTGTTCCGACGCCAGACAACGATCAGCCAATATTCAAGAGGAACGACTGTGCATAACGTCGTCATCAGTGGTACCGGCCTTTACACCCCTGCCCAGAGCATTTCCAACGACGAACTGGTCGAGTCGTTCAACACCTACTCGCGTCGTTTCAATGATGAAAATGCCGCAGCGATCGAGGCGGGTGAGATCCAGCCGATGCCGGAATCCAGCTCGGCGTTCATCGAGAAGGCGTCCGGCATCAAGAGCCGCTTCGTTATCGACAAAGCCGGCATCCTCGATCCGGATCGCATGGTTCCGCGCATTCCCGAGCGCAGCAATGACCAGTGGTCGATCCTCTGCGAGATGTCGGTCAAGGCCGCTCAGCAAGCCCTTGAGCGTGCCGGCAAAAGCGCAGCTGACATCGGCGGGGTGATCGTTGCCTGCTCCAATCTGCAGCGCCCCTACCCGGCAGTCGCCGTCGAAGTGCAAGCGGCACTGGGTATCAAGGGGTTCGGCTTCGACATGAACGTCGCCTGTTCTTCGGCGACCTTCGGTATCCAGATCGCCGCCAACTCGGTTCAACTGGGGCAGGCGCGAGCAGTACTGATGGTCAACCCGGAGATCTGCACCGGCCACTTGAACTTTCGCGACCGAGACAGCCATTTCATTTTCGGCGATGCCTGCACGGCGGTGATTGTCGAGCGTGACGATCGGGCGACTTCGGCGTATCAATGGGCGGTCGTGAGCACCAAACTGGCGACGGAGTTCTCCAACAACATCCGCAACAACTTCGGCTTTCTCAATCGCGGCGCCGAGCAATACATGACCAACCCGGACAAGCTGTTCGTTCAGGAAGGGCGCAAGGTGTTCAAGGAAGTCTGCCCGATGGTGGCCGAGCTGATCGGCGAGCATCTGAAGGAAAACGAAATCGAGGTCAGCGAGGTCAAGCGCTTCTGGCTGCATCAGGCCAACCTGAACATGAACCAGCTGATCGTGCGCAAGTTGCTCGGCCGCGATGCCGGTCCGAAGGAAGCGCCCGTCATTCTCGACACCTACGCCAACACCAGTTCGGCCGGTTCGGTGATCGCGTTCCACAAGCATCAGGACGACCTGCCGGCCGGCAGCCTCGGTGTGCTCAGCTCGTTCGGTGCCGGTTACTCGATCGGTAGCGTGATTTTGCGCAGGCGCTGAGCCCTCCCAACCCGCTGCGCTGCTTCGATGTCGGCAATTTTTGTTCCCATGCCTGCGTCTCTTTCCTAACCATACGGGACGTGGGCTCCAGCATTGAGTGCGGGCAAGCGGAAGCTTCGAAAATGAAGCCGTTTATTCCGACCCCCATTGGCTGCTCCGCCGAATCGCTCTGCAACGCCACTCGCCCATAAGTTCCCTGATATTTGAAATGTCATGGTGCAGCAAACCTTCTGTCATATCCGCTTCCGATAATCGCCTCCGTTGAAACAGACGACGTCATGTCATTCGCAGGACGACGTTTCATAAACGAAGGAGCTTTCCCTGATGAAGAAGAAGTTGATTGCGATTGGTGTTGGTGCTGCGATGGCGGTGCCTGCTGTGGCAATGGCCGATGTGTCGTTCTACGGCCGTGCACACATATCGGTAGATTACCTGGATGATGGCGACGACTATTCCGAAACCAACCTGTCGAGCAACGCTTCGCGCCTGGGTTTCAAGGGCGATCACCAGATCAATCCGAATCTGGAAGCCTTCTTCCAGATCGAGCAGCAGATCAGCTTCACCAGTGGCAGTAGCGATGGTGACAGCACGGACTTCGCCACTCGCGACACTTTTGTCGGCCTGCGCAGCAACGACATCGGCGCAGTGCAGATAGGTCGTTTCGACAGCCCGTTCAAGGTAGCCCGCGGCCCGGCGAACCTGTTCGGTGACCAGGTTGGTGACATGCGTAACCTGACTCGTTTCGGCAATGGCCGCTTCGACGAGCGTTATGACAACACCATCCAGTACACCACCCCGACCATGAGTGGTTTCAATGCCAAACTGGCCTACTCGATGTATGAAGGGCAGTGGGCTGTCGAGGACGAAGACAGCGATGCTTTCAGCATGTCGCTGAACTATGCAGGCGGCCCGCTGGAGGCCTCCCTGGCATACGAGCAGGTAGAAGAAGATGCCTCTCGTGGCGAACGTGATGGCATCCGTGCCGCTGCCGCCTACAAGCTCACCGATGCCTTCAAGCTGGTGGGCTTCTATCAGACTGTTGACCATGACTCACCGGTTAAAGCCAAGAGCGATGCGTGGTCGTCCGATGTCTACGGTATGGGCGGCGAATTCGCGGTGGCCAAGAACACTGCTCTGAAAGCCATGTGGATGACCCGCGACTCCGACGCCAACAACGCCGACGCCGATATGTGGGTGGTGGGTGTCGAGCACAAGCTGGACAAGGCCGTTCGTGTTTATGCCAACTATGCGATGATCGATAACGACGACAACTCCAACCAGGTACCATGGGAACAAGCCCGTTCGGCAAACGTGAGACCGGCCACTGCGTTCGGTGAAGAGCCTACCGGCCTCTCCGTAGGTCTGCGCTACGACTTCTGATCCGCGTCGCGGGGCAGGTCAAACGAACCGGGCTGTTCCCTCAGGGGCAGCCCGGTTTGTCATTTAACTGACATCTTTACGACTTATTCTTGTTTCCTGATCGTCATCGCATCCAGACCGCCGAGTCGGCGGGTCTTCCCACCTAGGAGTTTTCATGCGCAGTTTGTTCGTTATCGCCATGGCGTGCCTGCTGGCAGCCTGTGCCCAACAGCCCCCTGTTCAGCTGTATGCCGGTTCGCCATTGCCGGAGAGCCAGGTGCTGGAGCTGGTGGTTCCCAGCGAGCTGGAAATCCGCAGCATCAACGGTCAGCCATATTCGGCCGCCAACTCCATGTTCGGCGCCTCGGACAAGCGCCTGCATCTGCAACCGGGTGCCTATCAGGTCCAAGCCTTCTACAAGAACGGCTTCGATATCAATGGCGGCATGGACCATGAAGTGGTGCGCAGCCGCACTGCCATCTTCAACTTCGAGGGGAAGGCCGGGGAAGTATGGCGCCTGGGGTTCGATCGTCCGCAGAACCTGGCCGAGGCCCGTGAGTTCGAGACCGATTTTCCCGCCTGGGCAGAGAACACCCGCACGGGCGAACGCCATGAGGCGCAGGCCGGCAACCGCAATACGTCCGTGCTCAGCGCGATGATGGGTTCAAGCGAAGTCGCCCCCGAAGCCTCCACCGTTTCCCCCTTGGGTGCTGCAGCCGAGCCGGCCACCCCGGCAGTGACGTTGCGCCAGACGCCCTCGGCGACGGCTACCCTGCCACACAGCGATGCGACCCTGACCACCCTGCAGCAGATGTGGAACATGCTGACTCCGCAAAGCCGCGAGGCGTTCTTGAAGTGGGCCCAGCAGTAAGCGTATGGAGTCGCGTTTTTGCTCTGGCAGGCTGTTGACAGCTACCTGCGTTGGCAATCCCGCGTTAAAAAGGCCCTGGATCGCCAGCCCGGTCACAATGCTCGTTTACAACAGTAAACTCGATCGCGAGCCCGGTCCGCTTCCTCGGTCCTTTTTGCCTTGTCTTGCCTGCCTCGCCTACGTTTTTCAACGGCCTGCCAGGAGCTGTTGAGATTCAGCACTGCCACACCGGACAAGAGGCATTGCCTTTCCCCTTTTTCATGATGGAGAGGCGGCGGAGCTTAAACGCCCCTCTC
>NZ_JAMOIE010000029.1 GCF_024448935.1 Stutzerimonas stutzeri | reverse complement strand
TTGTCCTGTGATTCAGATGGCCCTGAGTTACCATCGCGATACATTTTCACCGTCGCCCCGTTTTTCATGGAACTCAGCTCCCCGTTAGCCCTGTACCAGCAGACCATCGTCGATCAAGGCTTCGTCAGTGACGCTGCTCAGCTGCGCGCTGTCGCCTTGCTGCAGCACTGCCACGAAGTCTTGCACGGCGCTGCCGAGGAGACGCCGCGCGGCGTCTATCTATGGGGACCGGTCGGGCGCGGCAAGACCTGGCTGATGGACATGTTCCATCGCAGCCTCAAGGTGCCGGCAAGGCGCCAGCATTTTCACCACTTCATGCGCTGGGTACACATTCGTCTGTTTCAGCTCAACGGCACGTCTGACCCGCTACAGGCGTTAGCGAGGGAGCTGAGCGAGGACGTGCGGGTGCTGTGTTTCGACGAGCTGTTCGTGGCGGATATCGGCGATGCGATCATCCTCGGCCGCCTGTTTCAGGGGATGTTCGAGCAGGGCGTGGTCATCGTTGCAACGTCCAACCAGCCACCGGATCGGCTCTATGCCGACGGTTTCAACCGCGAGCGCTTCCTCCCTGCCATCGAGGCGATCGAGCGCCACATGCATGTAGTGAACGTGGACGGTGGTGCTGATCATCGCTTGCGTCCAGGTGTAGGCGAGCAGCGTTACTGGGTCCGTGATCCCCACGAAGAGGGCGTGCTACGTTCGGTCTTCGACAGGTTGAACGGCGGGGCGACCGCTACGACAGAGCCGGCCCTCATCGGACGCCGGCCGCTGCAAGTCGTGTGCAATAGCGACTCCGTCCTTTGGTGTCGCTTTGCCGACCTGTGCGCACAGCCATTCTCGGCGTTGGATTTCATCGAGCTATGCGATCGCTACCAGGCGATCCTGATTGGCGATGTACCGCGGTTGGGCAGCGAACAGCGTGAAGGGCGCATTGCTCGTGGAACCGAGGATGGCGCGGCGCGGGTGGAAGCGGGGGATCGCGAGCTACCCAAGCTGGCTGCTCACGATGATAGCGTCCGGCGATTCATCGCGCTGGTGGATGAATGCTATGACCGGGGGGTGCCGCTGTATCTCGAAGCCCGGGTTGCCATGGACGAGCTTTACACCGAGGGCTATCTGTCTTTTGCCTTTCGCCGCACGCTGAGCCGATTGCGCGAGATGCAGTTGCAGCGTTTCGGTAGGGCCGATTAAGCCTCAGTCGCGGTAGAACACCTGTACCAGGTGATAACCGAACTGGCTTTTGACCGGGCCATGTATCTCGCGCAGGGCTTTCTTGAAAATGATCTGATCGATGCTGCGCACCATTTGTCCCGGGCGAACTTCGCCCAGGTCGCCGCCTTTCTTGCCCGACGGGCAGGTCGAAAATTTCTTGGCCAGCACATCGAAGGCTTCGCCGCTGGCGATGCGCTTTTTCAGCTGCGTGGCTTCGGCTTCGCCATGGCTTTTGCCATTGGGGTTCTCCTCGGATGCGGCGACGATTGTAGTTATTCAGCCCGGGAAACCGAAGCGTGAATCGAATGGGATCGACCTTTGGTCTGCAAACAAACCCGACGAACGGTGTGTATGGTTGCGACATGTTAGCGCTACCATTCGGCCACACAACCATAATGTGGCACAACGATGCCGCCGGAGACCGACAGTGGATTGCCACTCTCACAGCCAATTTCCCGCAAATCGCCGCGCTTTGGTGGTCATGGGCGTCAGTGGTTCGGGCAAGACCGAAACCAGCCATGCCGTGGCCGATGCCCTGGGCTTTCGACACATCGAAGCCGATCATTTCCATCCCGAAGAAAATGTTGCGCGCATGCGTGCCGGCACGCCCTTGTCAGATGCCGACCGGGTCGAGTGGCTGCAAAAGCTCGTCATCGAAATGCAACGTGCCATCGATGACGGCGTTGGCTTCGTCCTCGCCTGTTCTGCCCTGAAGCGCCGTTACCGCGACCTGTTGCGCGACGCCGTGCCTGGCCTGTGCTTTGCGCACCTTTCCATCGATTACGACACGGCTGTCCAGCGCGTTGGTGGACGGGCCGGTCATTTCATGCCGATTTCGCTGGTGGACAGCCAGTTCGCGACGCTTGAGTCGCCCGCAGGCGAGCCACACGTGCTCGTAGTGGATGCCAGCCAGCCGCGAGAGCAGGTTCTGAACGAGATCACCCGCTGGATGAATCAGGACGGCGGTTTGGCTATCAACGCCAGGGAAGACCTTTCCGCGGCTCCGCTTGATAGCGCTAACAAGCGCGGCGGCCAGCACGTCAGCCAGCCGGGCAATGAGACCAATGTTGAAGAGGTTGAGCCGAAGGGGGCCGAGCTGACCACCCGGCCAATCTATGGCGGCACGTTTGCTCAGGGCTTCGACCGGATTACGGACTGGCTGATGGCAGCGCTGCTGGCCTTCATGGTCGTCGTGGTGTTCAGCAGTGTGGTCCTGCGCTATGCCTTCGGTACTGGTTGGACGGGTGCCGAGGAGCTTTCGAGGCTGGCATTCGTCTGGCTGGTATTCGTCGGTGTGGCTTCGAGCATGCGCCGAGGCGAGCTGATGGCCTTCAGCATGATCCGTGACCGGTTTCCGCATCTGTTCCGCCGGTTGGTGGACTCGGTCAGCTGGATCATGGTCGCGGTGGCCAGTGGGTTGGCCGCGATGGGCGGATGGAACCAGATGCAGTTCGGCTGGACCATCAACAGCCCGGTGCTGGGGTATCCGCTGGCGGTGGCCATGGTTCCGGTCGCGGCCAGCATGGTCGCTCTCGCCGTCCTTGCGCTGATCCAACTGGTGAATGTCTGGCGTCGGCAGCCGCCGTTACCCATCGCCGAAGCCAACATAACGGTCGATTGATCCCTGATAACAACAAGGGCCTGCGCCCACCTGAGGTCCGTGCATGACTGTCGTCGTCTTCTTATCGTCATTGTTTGGCTTCATGGCCTTCGGTATGCCGATTGCCTTCGCGCTGATTCTTACCGGCGCGGTGCTGATGTGGTACCTGGATTTTTGGGATGTGCAGCTGCTGGCGCAGAACCTTCAGGCCGGTGCCGACAGCTTTCCGCTGTTGGCAGTGCCGTTCTTCATCCTGGCCGGCGAACTGATGAATGCGGGCGGCATCTCGCGCCGGATCATCAACATGGCGCAGGCCTACTTTGGCCACAAGCGCGGTGGCCTCGGCTACGTGGCGATTGCGGCATCGGTCCTGCTGGCCAGCATGTCTGGCTCGGCCCTGGCCGATACCGCAGCGCTGGCGACACTGTTGCTGCCAATGATGCGTGAGCGCGGCTATCCGCTGAGCTCCTCTTCGGGCCTGGTGGCCGCTGGCGGCATTATTGCGCCGATCATTCCGCCGTCGATGCCGTTCGTGATCTACGGCGTTGTCACCAACACCTCCATCAGCCAGCTGTTCCTTGCCGGTATGGTTCCCGGCCTGATCATGGGCGTAGGACTGGTGGTGGCCTGGACGCTGATCGCCCGCAGGATCGACGAACCCCCACAGGAAAAAGCCAGCGGAGCTGAACGCCGCAAGGCGCTGGTCGATGGCGCGGCTGCGCTGATGCTGCCGGTGATCATCGTGGGCGGCTTGCGTTTCGGCCTGTTCACGCCGACCGAGGCTGCTGTGGTGGCTGCAGTCTATGCATTGCTGGTGTCGACGCTGCTGTACCGCGAACTGAGCTGGAACGGTGTCATCGAGGTATTGACCCGCGCCAGCCGCACCACGGCATCGGTGATGTTCCTTTGCGCTGCGGCGATCGTCTCCGCCTACATGATTACGCTGGCCCAGCTGCCGGACGAAATCGCCACGATGCTGGGCCCGCTGGCGCAGGATCCGAAGTTGCTGATGGTCGCCATCATGGTGCTGATGATTGCAATCGGCATGGTGCTCGACCTGACCCCGACCATCCTGATTCTCGGGCCGGTGTTGGCGCCGATTGCAGTGAAGGCGGGGATCAACCCGGTGTACTTCGGCGTGATGTTTGTGCTGATCGGCTCGATCGGTCTGATCACACCGCCAGTCGGCACGGTACTCAACGTTGTCGGCGGAATAGGGCGGCTGCGCATGGAAACGCTGGTGCGCGGTGTCATCCCGTTCTTCCTCATCTATCTGGCCATCGTCGTCCTGTTGATAGCAGTGCCGTCGATCATCACCGTGCCGTTGGAATGGCTGCGGTGATGGACACGAGGCTTGAGCTTCAACCCTTCATTGCTAACAACAAAAGGTAAGTGAACATGAAACGATTGCTTATTGCGGCCCTGGCCGCCACTACGCTTAGCAGCGCTATCACCGCAGTGACCGCTCAGGCAGCCGACGATATCCGGCCTCGGATGATTCGCTTCGGCTACGGACTCAACGAAGACAGCAATCAGGGGCGCGCCGCGAAGCTGCTGGCCGAGGAGATCGCCAAGGCATCCGATGGCAAGCTCAAGGTGCGCACCTTCGGTTCTGCCAGCCTGGGGTCCGATGAGCAGATGCAGAACGCGCTGATGGGCGGCGCTCAGGAAATGATGGTCGGCTCCACGGCCACCCTGGTCGGTGTCGCTGAAGAGATGGCGGTCTGGGACACACCGTTCCTGTTCGAGAGCGAAAAGCAGGCCGACTACGTGCTGGATGGTCCGGTTGGCCAGAAGGTCATGGACGCGCTGGATGAAAAGGGTCTCGTGGGCCTGGCGTACTGGGAGAATGGCTTCCGCAATCTGACCAACAATGTGCGTCCGGTCGAGAAGATGGAAGATTTCGACGGTATCAAACTGCGGGTAATGCCAAACCCGGTGTTCATCGACACCTTCAAGCTGATGGGCGCGAATGCCGTCCCGCTGCCGTTCTCCGAGCTGTTCACGGCACTGGAAACCAAGGCAGTCGACGGTCAGGAAAACCCCTACAACACCATCCTCTCGTCCAAATTCTACGAGGTACAGAAGTACCTGAGCGTGACCAATCACGTGTACAGCCCATGGATCGTCACGGCATCCAGGCGCTGGTGGGATGGCCTGTCGAAAACTGAGCAGGACATCATCATGCAGGCGGCGCAGACGGCTCGTGATTTCGAGCGTGAGGACACCCGCGCCGAAGCCCGCCAAGCGCTGGCCAAGATCAAGGAGCAGGGCATGAAAGTGAACAAGGTCAGCGCGGAAGAAATCCAGCGTATGCGCGAGCAGGCTAAACCGGCCATCCAGACCGTGATCGATACGGTTGGCGAGCCGCTGTTCAACGAAGTACAGGCCGCGATCGAGAAAGCGCCGAAATAATCGGACGCGCCCCATGCAGACCTTTTTAAAACCCGGCGAGCGATAGCGTTCGCATGGCCTGCTTCGGGTGCCTTCCCGATATGGAATCTCCGCCCCCTTGCCGCTGGATCCCGTTATGAGTACTCGTCGTCGCCGTTCGCTGGAGCGGGCCACATTATCCGACGTGGCACGTACTGCCGGTTGCTCGCTGATGTCCGCTTCGCGTGCGCTATCGCAGCCCGAACGGGTATCGGACGCCTTGCGCGAGCGGGTGATGGCTGCGGTCAAAGCCTTGGGTTACGTCCCGCATACGGCGGCGCGAAACCTGGCGAGCGCACGTTCGAATCTTGTCGCGGTGATCATTCCCTCGCTGTCCAACGCGGTGTTCGTCGATACCGTCGAAGCCATTCAGCGCGTGCTGATGCCGGCGGGCTACGAGCTGATGATCGGCGTCAGCCATTACCATCCCGAAGAAGACGAGCGCCTGCTGCGCGCCTACCTCGCGCATCAACCGGCGGGGCTGCTGGTCACCGGCTTCGAGCGCAGCGATGCCGCGCGCGAAGTGCTCGGCAGCTACACCAGTCCCATCGTGACGCTGATGGAGCTGAGCGAAGCCGATGAGGAGTACTGCGTCGGTTTTTCCCAGCTTGAAGCCGGTGCGGCCATGACCCGCAAGCTGCTCGAACGCGGCTACCGCAACATTGCCTTTGCGGCGGCGCAGCTTGACCCCCGAACCCTGCAACGTGCCGAAGGTTATCGGCAGGTCATGCGCGAGGCCTTGCGGTACGATGCTGCACTTGAGCTGCTCACACCGCAGGTATCGTCCATCGGGCTGGGTGCCGAGTTGCTCGATCGGCTACTGGCGCAGCATCCCGAGATTGATGCGGTCTTCTTCAATAATGATGATTTGGCGTTGGGCGCCCTGTTTCGTGCTCGCCAGCTGAACTTGGCAGTGCCGGAGCGGTTGGCCGTTGCCGGCTTTAACGACCTGCCGGCCGCCGCCTGGATGCATCCGGCGCTGACCACCGTACGCACCATCCGCGGCGAGATCGGCAAGCTGGCTGGGCAAATGTTGCTGAGCCTGATGCGCGGCGAGTCGCCACCGCAACGGCGTATCGATGTGGGTTTTGAAGTGGTGATGCGCGAAAGCGCATGAGTCAAACCGGCACGCATTGCACGTGCCGGCCGATCTGGCATTTAAGCGGGCAAATCAGTCGGCCTGCTGCGCCGCCGTTACCTGCTGAGCGATCTCGATCATCTGTTCGCGCATCCAGCGGTTGGCCGGGTCCTGATCGGTGCTTTCGTGCCAGTAGATGTGAGTTTCCAACGGCGGGATATCCACCGGCAGTAGCACCTGATACAGGTCATGACGCCGGGCGAAACGCTCAGGGACGGTCACTGCCATATCGGTCTGCTGAATCACCTGGGTAGCCATCATGTAGTGCTGCGAGCGCAAGGCAATTTTGCGCTGTTGGCCCATCTTGCCGAGTGCCAGGTCAACCATGCCCAGCCCGCTGCGACGGCTGGAAATATGGATGTGCGACAGCGACAGGTATTCCTCGACGCTGAGCTTGTCCTTGGCCAGTGGGTGTCCGCGGCGCATGGCACAGACGTAGCGGTCCTCCAGCAGCTTGACGTGGCGCACCTGCGGATCGGTGTTCAGTGGTGCGTCCATGGCGAAATCCAGGCGCCCGGCCGCCAACTCCTTGGTGGTTTCGCGGCGCTTGGCGAGCATGCTTTCGATTTTCACGTTTGGCGCCAGTCGACGCAGGCGCTGGAACAACGGCGGCAGCACCACGGCCTCAGTTAGGTCGGTCATGCTGATTCGAAAGGTCTTGTTTGCCTGCAGCGGGCTGAAGGTGCGGCTTTCCTGCACCGAGATGCGCAGCAATTGCAGCGCGTTGCGCACAGGACCGATGATGTTCTGCGCCATCGGCGTTGGCACCATGCCTTGTGCGGTGCGCACAAATAGCGGGTCGTTGAAGGTTTCCCGCAGGCGGGCCAGTGCGTTCGAAACGGCTGGCTGGGTGATGCCGACGATCTGCCCGGCGCGGGTCAGGTTCGTTTCGGTGTAGATCGCGTCGAAGACGATGAAAAGATTCAGATCGACCTTGTTCAGGTTCATTATTGTGCGCTCCGGCGCGTATCAGAATTCGCCGATCATATATTGGTGATGAATGTTTATACACGAGGAAAATAGCTTAGATAAATCGCCAGGCCTCCTCTAGCATTCAAAACTACAAAACATTACCTGCCAGAAGGTTGTCGCCCATGGATTTCGCCTACTCCCCGAAGGTTCAAGAGCTGAGAGAGCGCGTGCAAGCGTTCATGGATGCTCACGTCTATCCCGCCGAAAAAGTTTTCTACCAGCAGGTCGCCGAAGGCGATCGCTGGCAGCCGACGGCCATCGTCGAGGAGCTCAAGGCCAAGGCCAAGGCAGAGGGGCTGTGGAATCTGTTCCTGCCGGAATCGGAGCTGGGCGCCGGGCTGAGCAACACCGAATATGCGCCGCTGGCAGAAATCATGGGCAGCTCGGGTCTCGGCCCGGAAGCGTTCAACTGCTCGGCGCCGGACACCGGCAACATGGAAGTGCTGGTTCGCTACGGCAGTGAAGAACAGAAGAAGCAGTGGCTCGAACCCCTGCTGCGCGGTGAAATCCGTTCAGCATTCGGCATGACCGAACCGGGCGTGGCCTCATCGGATGCGACCAACATGGAAGCGCGCGCGGTACGTGAAGGGGACGACTGGGTCATCAACGGCCGCAAATGGTGGACCTCCGGTGCTTGCGATCCGCGCTGCAAGGTCATGATCTTCATGGGACTGACCAACCCGGACGCGTCGCGCCACCAGCAGCACTCGATGATCCTCGTGCCGATGGATGCGCCGGGTCTGAAAGTGCTGCGTCCGCTGCCGGTGTTCGGCTACGACGATGCCCCGCACGGCCACGCCGAGGTGCTGCTGGAAAACGTTCGCGTGCCATACGAGAACGTGCTGCTGGGTGAGGGCCGAGGCTTCGAGATTGCTCAGGGCCGCCTCGGCCCGGGCCGTATTCACCACTGCATGCGCTCTGTCGGTGTAGCCGAGCGCGCGTTGAAACTGTTGTGCGAGCGCTCGGTGAACCGCACGGCGTTCGGCAAGCCGCTGGCCCGGCTGGGTGCGAACTTCGACCACATCGCCGAATGCCGTATCGAGATCAACATGGCGCGCCTGCTGACGCTCAATGCCGCGTACATGATGGACACGGTGGGCAACAAGATCGCGGCGAGCGAGATTGCCCAGATCAAGGTTGTGGCGCCAAACGTTGCGCTGAAGGTGATCGACCGCGCCATTCAGATTCACGGCGGCGCTGGGGTTTCCGAGGACTTCCCGCTGGCCCACTGGTGGGCCATGCAGCGCACCTTGCGTCTGGCGGACGGCCCGGACGAGGTACACCGCGCTTCGATCGCCAAGCATGAGTTGGGCAAGTATTTCCCGCGGGAAATGTTGCGTAGCCGCTGACGGTTGGCTGGCGTTACCAGGAAGGCAGAGCGGTAGCGCATGGCTCTGCCTTTTTTATGTTTGTTTTCGCGCTGCAAGCGGAATATGGAGAGTATTAGCTTGCGTCTGCTGGCACCTGCAGTGCGGTGGCGTTGATTCGCGAGCACGCTCGGCCCTGCAGCAGACGGCTCGGATCGCCAGCGAGCTGGCTCCAGGTGAACAACTGACTCGCTTTTGTAGGAGATCCCCCGTCGTCCAGGCGCCGCGCTGTCGCGCAGCAAACTGTAGGAGCCAGCTTGCTGGCGATGCTTTTGATCTGCAGATATCGCCAGATCGCCAGCAAGCTGGCTCCAGGGTTCGTTTTCTGATCTAATTTCTATATATAAAACAACGAGTTATTTCTTGTTTGATGAGACGAGCTTCGCTTCTCAATGTAAAGACCATGCTCAATTCCTCACGCGCAACCGTCGTCAGACCCGGCGCTGTGTTCTGATCGTAGGTGCTGCTAACCAGACCTCGATAGTGTGGCATTGGTTAGCCGGCGCGCGCGGTCAATCCCAGCCTTCCACCTCGACGGAATTTCTGATCGATCCCGGCGTTCGGGAAAAGCGCGGTGCGGGTGCGGCGTGCAGGGCGCCGTCGATGTCGCGATAAACGCCACGTTGTTGCATGTGCGGGTGTTGCGCGGCTTCTTCCAGCGTGAGCACTGGTGCGAAGCACGCGTCGGTGCCTTCGAGCAGGGCGCACCATTGGGCTTGGGTTCGGCTGGCGAACAGCGCGGCGAGCTGTTCGCTTTGCTCCGGCCATTGCGCCGGGTTGTTGCAGCCTTCACACAAGGATTCGGGCGCATCGATGCGCTGCATCAGCTCGGCCAGGAACTGCGGCTCCAGCGGCCCGACGGCGATGTCGCGGCCGTCGGCACAGGTGTAGCAGCGGTAATGCGGTGCGGCTCCCGACAGCAGATTGCGGTCGCGCTGCAGCGAGATGGCGCCGCTGGGCAGCAGCCCGGCGAAGAAGCTCATCATCGAGGACACGCCATCGACGATAGCGGCATCGACCACCTGACCCTGGCCTGACCGTTCCCGCTCCCACAATGCAGCCATGATTCCGAACGCCAGATACAGCGAGCCGCCGCCAAAGTCGCCAACCAGGTTGAGTGGCGGAATCGCTGGGCCTTCGCGATTTCCGATCGCAGCCAGTGCGCCGGTGATGGCGAGGTAATTGATGTCGTGGCCGGCGCTTTTGGCCAATGGGCCGGTCTGGCCCCAGCCGGTCATGCGGCCATAAACCAAACGCGGGTTGCGCCCGAGAACCTGCTCAGGTCCGAGCCCCAAACGCTCCATCACGCCGGGCCGAAAACCTTCGATCAGCACATCCGCATCTTCGGCCAGCGCTAGGCAGCGCTCGCGTCCGGCGTCGGTGCGGATATCCAGCGTCAACCGTTTACGGCCGCGATCCACGACTGGGTTGGGCCAGCCATTGCCGCCGTCCCGTTCGATTCGGATGACCTCCGCACCGAGATCGGCGAGCAGCATCGCGCAGTGTGGGCCGGGGCCGATGCTGGCGAATTCCAGCACGCGAAGGCCGAGCAGGGGACCTTGGCGGGGTCGTGATTTGTCCATCGACATCGGTAGCTCCCGAGGTTTAGTGCATCGATCAGGCAGATAACCCGGCGAAGCGAGATCCGCCTGCATTGTTATTCGTAGGATGGGTGCAACCCATCAGGTCGTTCCGACAGAGCAACGCATAGCTGGCGGCACGTGCTGGCATTTTGATTGGCGGTGCGGCCTATTGATGGGTTGCACCCATCCTACGTTTTGTAGCTCGGCAGTGATTTCCTATTGCATCATCGGTGAACACCCGGGACGGCCTGCCAGGAGGTCCCCCCTGCGTCGTATTCGATGGTTGCAACCCATCAGGTCGTTCCGACAGAGCAACGCATAGCTGGCGGCACGTGCTGGCATCTTGATTGGCGGTGAGGCCTATTGATGGTTTCACCCATCCTACGTTTTGTAGCTCGGCAGTGATTTCCTAATGCATCATCGGTGAACACGCGGGACGGCCTGCCAGGAGGTGCCCCCTGCGTCGTACTCGTAGGATGGGTGCAACCCATCTCGGGCGGTCTAGCTGCCCACGGCGCTCGCGCTCATTCCAAGCAGGTGGTTGCGGTAGCGGTCGCGCAGGGTCTTCTTGTCGATCTTGCCGGTGGCCGTTAGCGGCACGGCATCGAAGATCACCGCGTCGGGCATCCACCACTTGACGATCTGCGGCTCGAGGTAGGCGAGAACGGCTTCGGCGCAGACTTCGGCGTCATCGTGGGCTTCGATGATAAGAATCGGGCGCTCCTCCCATTTCTCGTGCGTCACGCCGACCACCGCAGCGATGCGCACGCCAGGGCAGCCCGCGGCGATGTTTTCGATGTCGATGGAACTGATCCACTCGCCGCCGGATTTGATCACGTCCTTGCTGCGGTAGGTGATGCGCATGTAACCGTTGGGGTCCAGCGTCGCGATGTCGCCGGTGTCGAACCAGCCGTTTTCGTCCAGCGCGCTGGAATCGCTGCGAAAGTAGCGCTCGACAGTCCAGGGTCCGCGCACCAGCAGGGCGCCGGAGCTGGTCCCGTCATGCGGTAGTTCGTTGCCCGCTTCGTCGACGATTTTCATCTCGATGCCAAACTGCAAGCGGCCCTGGCGGGTCCAGATAGCCTCGTTGGTGGCCGCTTCGCCCATGGCGGCGAGCTTGGGTGTCGGGGTGGCGACCACGCCGAGCGGGCTGGTTTCGGTCATGCCCCAGAGCTGGCGGACGCTGACGCCGTAGCGGGTCTCGAATTTCTCGGCGAGGGCCCTGGGCACGGCCGATCCGGCGATGACCAGACACTTGAGCTGGCCGGTATTCTCGCCGGTGCGCTCCAAATAATCGAGGTACATGGTCCAAATCGTCGGCACGCCCCCGGAGAAGGTTACGCCTTCGGTCTGGATCAGCTCCTGCAGACTGGCGCCGTCCATCTTGTCGCACGGCAGCACGAACTTGCAGCCATTGATTGCCGCGGTAAACGGCACGCCCCAGGCGGTCGCGTGGTAGAGCGAGGAACAGGGCATGATGCAGTCGAACGCGGAGAAGCCGAAGGCACCGGTGAGCCCCGCTGCCATGGCGTGCAGGACGACGGAGCGATGGCTGTAGACCACGCCTTTCGGGTTGCCGGTGGTGCCGGAGGTGTAGCACAGCATGGCGCCTGCATCTTCGTCGAACTGCGGCCAGTCGGTGACTGACTGTTCCTGAGCGATCAGCGTTTCGTAACTCAGCGCGCCGACCTTGCCCGGTTCGGTGCGCTGGGCATCGGACAGCATGATGAAGGTATGGGCCTTTTCCAGGTGCGGACGCACGCGCTCGACCAGGGCCAGGAAGCTGCGATCGAACAACAGCACGCCGCTACCTGCGTGGTTGAGCGTATAGATGATCTGTTCGTCCGGCAGCCGTGGGTTGGCCGTGTGGAGCACGGCGCCGATGCCCGGTACGGCGAAGAACAGCTCGAAGTGACGATGGGTATTCCAGGCCAGCGATGACACCAGGTCGCCGGGCTTGACCCCCAGGCTGCGCAACATGTTGGCCGCCTGGCCGGTGCGTTTCGCCAGGCCGGCGTAGTCGTAGCGCCACAGGGGCTCGTCCACCAGCCGCGAGACAACCTCTCGGTCGCCATGGGCGAGGGCGGCGTGGGTCAGGATGCCGCTGATCATCAGCGGGGTCTGCTGCATCGTACCTTTTAGCATCTTCGTATCCTTCTTATTGTTGTCTGGATGGCGGCCGCGCTTGCCGCCGCGCTTGGCGTCATCTCGCTCGGAATACTGCTTCGAGGTGTTTCGTTCTTCAGTTTCTCAAGGTCGGGCCCTGATCGCCAGCAAGTTGGCTCCTACAAGGGTGGGATACCGAAATTGATCAGGGCCGCAGACCATCGATAGCAGCTCGATGAAGTGTAGGAGCCAGCTTGCTGGCGATCCGTACCGCACGGCTTCCTGATGGGTAGCAACCCTGGGCTTGCCCTAATTTCCCGCCACAAGAGAGTTGATCACAACCCGTAGTGATTCAACTCCCTCGCAATCAACAGCCGCTGAATTTCACTCGAGCCTTCATAAATCTGCGTGATGCGCGCATCGCGATAATAACGCTCGACGGGGTAGTCCTCCAGATAGCCGTAGCCGCCGTGGATCTGCATGGCTTTGGAACACACGTACTCGGCGACTTCCGAGGCGAAGAGCTTGGCCTGGGAGGCTTCGGACAGGCACGGCAGATTGGCGCTGCGCAGGCGCGCCGCATGCAGGATCAGCAGGCGCGCCGCGTTGAGCCGGGTATGCATATCGGCGAGCATGTTGGCCACGCTCTGGTGCTCGATGATCGGCTTGTCGAACTGGATGCGTTCACGGGCATACACCAGCGCCGCCTCGAATGCCGCACGGGCGATACCCAGCGCCTGGGCGCCGATGCCGATGCGACCGCCTTCGAGATTCGACAGGGCAATGGCCAATCCCTTGCCGCGCGGGCCGAGCAGGTTGGCCTCGGGAATGCGGCAGTCGCGCAAGGTGACGCCGCAGGTGTCCGAGGCGCGGATGCCCAGCTTCTTTTCCATGCGATCGACAACAAAGCCGGGGTTGTCGGTGGGCACCAGAAACGCGGACAGGCCTTTCTTTCCCAGGTCCGGATCGGTAACGGCGAAGACGATGGCGATCTTGGCGCGCTTGCCGTTGCTGACGAACTGCTTGGCGCCGTTGATGATCCACTCGCCGTTTTCGAGCACGGCGCGGGTGCGCAGGTTGTGCGCCTCGGAGCCGGCCTGGGGCTCGGTCAGGGCGAAGCAGCCGATGGCACGACCGGCGGCCAGATCCGGCAGCCATTCATCCTGCTGCTCCGGCGTGCCGTATTTGAGGATCGGGCCGCAGCCGACCGAGCTGTGAATGCTCATCAACGCCCCGATGGCGCCGTCACCGGCGGAGATTTCCTCGACCGCCAGGGCGTAGGCGACATAGTCGATATAGGTGCCGCCCCATTGCTCGGGCACGATCATGCCCAGCAGCCCCAGTTCGCCCAGTTGCGTCACGGTGTCATCGCCGATCCAGCCGGCCTGTTCCCACGCCTGGGCCTTCGGTGCGATCTCGGCGCGGGCGAAGTCGCGCGCCATGTCGCGGATCATCCGTTGTTCTTCGCTCAGTTCGATGTCTTGCATAAAATCAGTTCCTAGTCGGCGAAGAAGGCCGCCACGCGTTCTGGCGTCACTTCCTCCAGCGTAGGCGGGTTCCAGCGCGGGTTCTTGTCCTTGTCGACGATCAGCGCGCGAACGCCTTCGATGATGTCGCCCTGATCGAACCACTGTCGGTCCAGATGCAGCTCCATGGCGAAGCATGCCGCCAGCGACAGCGTACGTCCGCGCCTGAGCATTTCAAGCGTGACGCTGAGCGAAAGCGGCGAACGGCTGTCAATCACTTTCAGGGTTTCGGCCGCCCAGTCGCGATACTCGGGTCGCGTCTCTTCGGCTAATGACTGGCGGATAGCCTCGACGCTGTCATGCGCGAAATGCTTGTCGATGGCTGGGGCGAGCGCGGCGAAGGGCGGGTCCGGCAGTTCGGTGCAGCCCATCGAAACCAGCAGGTTGGTCAGCGCCTGCAGCGGCGGCATGGACCAGTCCTGCTGGTCGAGGCATCGTTCGAGTTCGGCGAATCGCTCGTGCGGCACGCTGTAATCGGCGAGACCGGCGTACAGCGCGTCGGCCGAGCCGACGTGGTTGCCGGTCAGGCCCATGTAGATGCCAAGGTTGTTCGGCAGGCGCGACAGGAAGTAGCTGCCGCCGACATCAGGGAAATAGCCGATGCCGACTTCCGGCATGCCCATGCGCGTGCGTTCGGAGATCACCCGCAGCGACGCGCCCTGAACCAGCCCCATGCCGCCACCCAGGACGAAGCCATTGATCAGCGCCATCAGCGGTTTGGTATACGCATGAATGTACTGATCGAGCGCGTATTCCTCCTCGAAAAACGCGCGGTGCAGGCTGTCGCCATTCTTGTAGCTGTCGTACAGCGAGCGGATGTCACCCCCGGCGCAGAAGGCTTTCTCGCCTGCGCCGCGCAGCACCACGGCCACCACGTCCTGGTCGTCGGCCCAGTGCTGCAACTGGCGGTGCAGCATCCTCACCATCTCCAGGGTGATGGCATTCAGCCCGGCGGGGCGGTTCAGCGTAAGATAGCCGACGCGATTGCGTACCTCGATCAGTACCGGCGCTTCTGCCTGGGTCATGTCTAGTCCTCTTGGCGGTAGAGTTTGATGATCGCGGAGAAGTCCAGCCCACCGTGGCCTTGCCGGCTGAAGGCCTGGTACAGCTGCTGCGCGAGACCACCGAGGATAACCGGCTGGTGCACCTGTTTGGCCGCTTCGCTGGCCAGCCCGAGGTCCTTGAGCATGAGATCGGTGCCGAATCCGCCGCTGTAGCCGCGCGAGGCCGGGCCGTTCTCCAGTACGCCAGGGAAGGGGTTGTTGATCTCCGAGGCCCAGCATCGGCCACTGGATGAGTTGATGATTCCGGCCAGAACCTTGGCGTCCATCCCCAGCGCGACGCCCAGGGACATGGCTTCGGCCACGCCGATCATCGAGATGCCCAGCAGCATGTTGTTGGCGACCTTGGCCACTTGCCCGTTGCCGGTGTCGCCGCAATGGACGATGTTCTTGCCCATTGCGGCGAGGATCGGCTGCGCCTTCTGGAAGTCCGCCTCGCGGCCGCCGACCATGAAGGTCAGGGTGCCTGCGGCGGCGCCAACGGTGCCGCCCGAAACCGGCGCGTCGAGCATCGGGTTGCCATTCTGCGCAGCGGCCGCTGCGACTTCCCTTGCGGACATCGGGTCGATGGTGGAGGAGTCGATCAGCACTACGCCGGACGGAACGTGCGCGAGCAGCCCGTCCTCACCGAGGTAGACCTGCTTCACATGTGCTGCGGCAGGCAGCATGGTGATGATGGCTTCGACGCCCGCCTGGGCGACAGCAGCGGGTGAGGTCGCTTCTTTTGCGCCGGCTTCGACCAGCGCGGAGACCGCCGCAGCGGATAGGTCGAAGACGCTGACCTGATGGCCGGCCTTGAGCAGGTTGTGGGCCATTGGCCCGCCCATGTTGCCGAGTCCTAGAAAACCGATATGCATGGCCGTTTCCTTCTTGTTCTGTTTGACGGCTGAATCGGCGCCGCGCAGTTAGCGAGGCGCCAACCCGTTACTTGAGCGTGATGGTGGTATTCACCGGACCGCCGACTTCGTTCTCGTCGAACCAGCGCTGGGTGACGGTCTTGGTCTGGGTGTAGAACTGCACCACCTGCTTGCCGTAAGGGCCGAGGTCGCCGAGCTTGGAAGCGCGTGAGCCGGTAAAGGAGAACATCGGCACCGGCACCGGGATCGGCACGTTGATGCCCACCTGGCCGACGTCGATCTCTTCCTGGAAATGTCGGGCTGCCGCACCGGAACGGGTGAAGAGGGCGGTGCCGTTGCCGTTGGGGTTGGCGTTGATCAGCTCGATGGCTTCATCGAGCGTGTCGGCCTGCATCACGCAGAGCACCGGTCCGAAGATCTCTTCACGGTAGATGCTCATTTCTGGCTTCACACCGGAGAAAATGGTCGGCCCGACGAAGTTGCCCTTGTCATAGCCGGCCACCTGCGGGTTGCGGCCGTCCAATACCAGCTCAGCGCCCTCGGACACGCCGCGCTCGATCAGCGAGCTGATGCGATCCAGCGCTGCGCAGGACACCACCGGGCCGACATCGGTGCCGCTTTCGGCGCCGGCGTTGACCTTCAACGTCTTGGTCTTGGCGACCAGGTCCGGCAGCCAGCTCTGCGCTTCGCCCACGAGGATCAGCACCGACAGCGCCATGCAGCGCTGACCCGCGGCACCAAACGCCGCACCGGCCAGGTTGTTGAGCGTCTGCTCCTTGTGGGCGTCGGGCAGGATGATGCCGTGGTTCTTCGCACCCATCATGCACTGCACTCGCTTGCCAGCCTGGCTGGCGCGGTTGTAGACGTGGGTGCCGACTTTGGTCGAGCCGACGAAGGAGACGGCCTTGATGTCCGGATGGTCGCAGATCAGATTCACCGCATCGGCGCCGCCATGGATGACGTTGAGCACGCCCGGCGGTACACCCGCTTCAAGCGCCAGTTCGGCGAGACGCATGGTCACCATCGGATCCTGTTCGGACGGCTTGAGGACGAAGGTGTTACCGGTGGCGATGGCCATCGGAAACATCCACAGCGGGATCATCGCCGGAAAGTTGAAGGGTGTGATGCCGGCGCAGACCCCCAACGGCTGCAGCAGGGTATAGGTATCGACGCCCGTGGCGACGTTATTCGCCAGCTCGCCCAGCTGCAGGTTGCCGATGCCGGCGGCGTGCTCGACGACTTCCAACCCCCGGAACACATCGCCCTCGGCATCGGGCAGCGTCTTGCCCTGCTCGGCGGTGAGGATCGCCGCCAGCTCTTTCATGTGTTCACGGATCAGCTGCTGGTACTTGAGGAAAATGCGCGAGCGCGCGCCGATGGGCGTCTTGCGCCAGGTCTTGAAGGCTTCCTTGGCACTGGCAATGGCGGCATTCATTTCCGCTTCGGTAGCGAAAGGCACGCGGGCCAGGACCTCCTGAGTCGCCGGGTTGATGATGTCGCGCCAGTTGCTGGTGGACGACTCCATCAGCTCACCGCCGATCAGGAGTTTGACTGTGGGGATGGCACTTGACTGGGTCATGGCGTGTCCTAGCGACTGTTGTTGTTCGGATAGGCAAATCGATGGAACTGTTGTGATCCTAGAGTGCATATTTGTCAACATCAATACGGCTTGATGCATAGCCTGTCTGCATGAATGCACAGGCTATCCTTGCGACGGATACGGCGGGGTTGCTGAAGTTCGCCGCCTCGTTTGGTTCGGTAAACGCTGCTCGCGGACATCCGTCGACTGGCCGTGAAAGGTGCTGATGCGATTGCAAATATCCCCTGCGCGAACCCGGCAACCGATTGCCTTGCGGATTCGCTGCCGTTCGATGATCGCGGATTCGACGTCATCCATGGGCGCGTGCATGCTCGACGCCAACGGTGCTGTGCAGCGCTACAGCGGATGGCCGATCAGTTGTGCGGCGGTGTGTTAGCCAGTCGCTGACGCCTGCGGATGGTGCGATACGATGGCGAGCCGATGCAGAGAGATTGCCGCTACCGACCTGAAAATCCCCGGCACGGCGGTATTAACCGAAGGCGCTGATGTCCAGGCCCGATGGGTCAGCATTCTGCTTGGTATTGATTGGAAAAAACGCGCTGACGAGCCGGTGCGAACAGGACTATGCCGGTTCTGGCGCGCGGCAGTCGGCGAGCAGCTGCTTGGTGAAGAACATCTGTTGCGACTCGAGGTTGAACAGTTCAGGCGAGAACAGCCAGCTGTGGGTAATGCCCATAAGGCTTGCATAGACAAATAGCGCGCGGCTGTGTGGCTTGGCTGTGCCAGGGTCGCTGCTTGGGCTTGCGGCTTCGATGAGCGTTTCCAGCAGCGTAACGATGTCGCGTGTCAGTTTGCGCTCACGCGCGAGGGTATCGGCCATCTGCTCGGTGAATTCGGTCTTGTTCAACAAGATCTCGAATGATTGCCGGTGCCAGCGATCCTCCAGCAACAGGCGAAACCATTCGCTGACGAAATGCTCGAGAGCCTCCAGCGGCCGCTCGGCCATGCCCTGGCTCTGGGTAATCAGTTTTTCCAGCGGCTGCTGGGAAAATCCCAGAACCGCCTGGTACAACTCATCCTTGTTCTTGAAGTGCCAGTAGATCGGTCCGCGGCTGAAGCCTGCTTCATCGGCGATCATCGCCAGGGTCGTGTTGGAATAACCGTTTTTGCTGAACAGCTCCAGCGCGGCGGCGATGATCTTCAGGCGGGTTTGTTCGGCGTCTTCTTTGGTGCGGCGCATGAGCTTGATCGTTGAGAGTGGGGGCGAGCGAACGCGAGCTGCCAGCTTCAGGTACAAGCTGGCAGCCAGCACCTTTTACAACTTCCCGTCCGCCGCCATCTGCATGTAGGTGGTATCGAAGCGCAGTTTGACGTTGGCATCGGAGCCGAGCAACGTGTCGCCCGGCATGGCGATGCCGACGAAATCTACCGAGTCGGCGCCGTCGCCGAGCAGGCCGTGATCGAAGGAGAACCGGCGAACGCTGTCCATGGCCTGGTAGGCCTCGTCGCTTTCGATGAAGGCCAGCGAAGCGGCCGGCTTCCAGAACATCTTCATGCCCTTGAGCTGGCTTTCGTAACCGGCTTGATCGGTGCCCGATGCCTGTCCCAGGGCCGCTCGTGCCTTGGCGCCTTCCTCGGTGTCGCTTTCGAGGATGCCCATCACCTCATACCAGGCGCCTACCAGCGCTTTGCCGAAGTCCGGGTTGTCCGCCAGGGTTTCGCTGTTGACGATGGTCAGGTCCTTGATATGGCCCGGGATCTGGCTGGAGTCGAAGGCCTTGTGCGCGCCGGGCATGGCGGCGACTTCGTCCAGCAGCGGATTCCAGGTGACGACGTTGCGCACGTCGTCGGTGCTGAAGGCGGCGACCAGATCGGCATCCGAGGTGTTCACCACCTGCACGTCGCGCTCGCTCATGCCGACGCTGTCCAGTGCCTGGGCCAGCAGGTAATGCGAGACCGACAGCTCGACCAGATGAATCGGCTGGCCTTCGAGCGATTTCAGATCGGCACTGTCCTTCATCACCAGACCGTCGTTGCCGTTGGAGTAGTCACCGACGATTAGGGCCGTGGTGTCTACGCCGCCGGCAGCCGGGATCGAGAGCGCATCCATGCTGGTGGCGACTACGCCGTCGAACTGGCCCGCGGTGTACTGGTTGATCGATTCGACGTAGTCGTTGATCTGGGTGATGTTCACCTCGATCCCGTACTTGTCGGCCCATTTCTTCATGATTCCCGATTCGTTGGCGTACTGCCACGGCATCCAGCCGGCGTAGATGGTCCAGGCGATGGCAAAAGTTTTCTTTTCCTCGGCCTGCGCGGCAAAAGGCGAAAGGGCTGCAAAGATCACGGCGCCGGCACAGAGTGCCCGCTTGAACGTATTGGCTTGCATGGTGAATCTCCTTTTCAGCGAGTCAGAAGAATTTCAGGTAGCGCTGGATTTCCCAGTCGGAAACATGGGTGTGGTAGGCATTCCATTCGTCGCGCTTGTAGTCGACGAAGGCCTGGTACATGGCATCGCCGAATACCTGGCGCGACAGCGGGTCGGCCTCGAAGGCGTCGATGGCTTCGGACAGCGTGCGCGGCAGGGTCTCGATACCCATGTCCGCGACGTCCTTTTCGCTGTAGTCGTACATGTTCTCGCGGTGCGGCTGGCCCGGCTCGAGCCTTTCACGTACCCCTTCGAGACCAGCGGCAAGGATCATCGCGGCGCCGAGATAAGGGTTGCAGCCGATATCGGCGGCGCGACATTCCACGCGCGCGCCCTGGGACGGAATACGCAGCATGTTGGTGCGGTTGTTGTTGCCGTAGCAGACGAACACCGGTGCCCAAGTCGAGCCGGACATGGCGCCCTTGCGAATCAGCCGCTTGTAGCTGTTCACCGTTGGCGCGATGACCGCGCAGATCGCCTTGGCGTGTTTCAGGACGCCAGCGATGAAGTGGTAGGCGAGCGGGGTGACACCGCAGCCGTGCGGGTCCTCACCGTCCACCTCAAAGAGGTTTTTGCCAGACGCCAGGTCCGCCAATGACATGTTGTAGTGCGCGCCGCTGCCGGTGCGCTGCGCGGACGGCTTGGGCATGAAGGTGGCGAAGGCGCCATGCTTGCGGGCGATCTCGTTGGCCATCATGCGGAAGAACACGAAGCGGTCGGCCATGGTCAGCGCGTCGGCGTACTTGAAGTCGGTTTCGAACTGGCCGTTGGCGTCTTCATGGTCGAACGAGTAGACGCCCCAGCCCATCTCGTTCATGGCTTCCACCATCTCGTCGATCACCGGCAGGTTGTCCATCAACAGGCGCGGGTCGTAGCAGGGCTTGGCTGCGGTATCACGATCGCTGAGTGGGGCGAAGCCACCGTTCGGGGTGTCCTTGTAGAGGAAGAACTCGGTCTCGATGCCCAGATTGAAGCTGTAGCCCATCTCGGCCGCAGCGTCGGTCTGGCGCTTGAGAATGCCGCGCGAGCAGGCGTCGAACGGCTTGCCGTCCAGGTAGAGGTCACTGGCGAACCAGGCCAGGCTGCGATTCCAGCTGCACTGGGTGGCGCTGGCCGGATCGGGCATCGCCGCTACTTCGTTATCGCTGATCTGCTGCGGCACGCCGTCCAGCGCCGCCCCGGTATACAGCTCCGAGCCACGCAGCATCTGGCCGAGATGCGCCAGTGGCACGAACTTGCCTTTGATCACGCCGTGCATGTCCACGTAGCTGGCCATGGCGTACTTGACGCCTTTGTCCTGCAGGCTCTGTTTGAGTTCGTCGATCTGGGAAAGCGGAAAGGTCGTCATGGTGGGAAATCCCTTGCTGAATTCGGGCCAGCGTTACGCGCTGTGGCACGAATCCTTCATCCAATATACATGCCAGCGTGTATAGAAAAGATGCTGCAAGACCTGCCGGGACACCCGCCAATGCTGCTCAGAGGAACTGCAAGTGCTTGAGATAGAAAGGGAAAAAAGATTCATCGAGCTGGGCGATCTAGTGCTAGAAAGGGGCCAGACTTTGCCGAAAGCGCGGCTCTGCTATCAGGTCGTCGGCTCGCCGAATGCACAGCGAGACAACATCGTGCTGATTCCCAGCTACTACGGTGGATCGCATTGGGGCAGTCTGCCCCTGCTTGGTGCGGGCAGTCCCCTGGCCAGTGGTGACTACTGTGTGGTGTTGACCAATCTGTTCGGTGCCGGCTGGTCCAGCTCGCCGAGCAATGCCACCGCAGGGCAGGGCGGTGCGGATTTTCCGCACATCACGCTGGCGGACAACGTGCGTGCGCAACGCCTGTTGCTCGACCAGCTGTTCGGCCCGACATGGCAATTGTCCTTGGTCACCGGCTGGTCCATGGGCGGAATGCAGGCGCTTTACTGGGCGCTGCTGTTCCCTGAAAAAGTGCACCGCATCCTGCCGTTTTGCTGTACGGCGCGCTGCTGGCCGCACAATTTCGTCTTCCTCGAAGGTGTGAAGGCGGCTCTGCAGGCCGATTCGGCGTGGCAGGGTGGGCGTTATATCGAGCCGCCCGAGCGCGGCTTGCGAGCCTTCGGCCGCGCCTATGCCGGCTGGGCTTACTCGCAGGCGTTCTTTCGCGCCGAGCAGTGGCGTGAGCTGGGTTTCAGCAGTCTCGACGCCTTGCTCGACTATTGGGAACAGGACCACCTGGAGCAGGACGCCAACGATCTGCTTTGCGTGCTGGACACCTGGCAATCAGCCGATCCGTCCGCGCTGCCCGGGTTTGGCAGCCTGGGCGCGGCACTGTCCCAGCTCTCTGCGCGGGCGATCATCATGCCCAGCAGCACCGATCTCTATTTCACCGTTGAAGACGCGCGACACGAAGCCTCGTTGATGCCCAACGCCGAGCTGCGTGTACTGCAGTCTGACTGGGGCCACTGCGCCGGCGGGCCAGGGCGCAGCCCCGACGCCATGGCGCAAGTGTTCTCAGCGATGCGGGCGCTGCTGCGATCTTGAGGATCCGGTTGGGCGAGTGACGTAAAGGTAGCTCCTGGCTGATTGCAGCTGGTTACGCCGGGCAGCTTTCGGCCAAAGCAGCCACTTAACAGATCTTAGATATGATGTGGCCGGCGCCTAAAACTTACCAATTGTTACGTGCAAGCGATTAGCGAGTCATTGCACGTAACAAGACAACTTTCCGCCTCTTAGTCGTGAGAATGACCGTGACTTTCGACTTCAGCTTGCGTCTCCGGCTCGCTGCCGCCACACGCCGACAGCAGACCTAGTAAACAAACCAGCAGCAGGGAGCTGCTCAGCATAATTGAGTTTTTCGTGATGTATTCCTTCAATCTCGATCTTAGATGTAAAAGCCCCAGCGCCTATTACGCTGGGGTTATTTGTCTTAGATAACGCGTTTGACGCTCAGGTACTCACCCTTGGTCTTCAGCGTAATCGTCACGTCTCTGTTGGTTCGGTTACGCCAGAACCAGCCGTGGGTGCCATCGAAAATGGCAGTGAATTCGCCTTTATCACCTTTGACCTGCTTGGCCTTGCTGTAGCTGTGGTAATAGCCCTTGGGGCCGTTGTAGGGCTCGCCATGGGTGTCGTGATTGACCGGAACGCCATTGGTTGCCCACTCGTAGCTGACCGTGGCCTTGTCCAGCATCTCCAGCTTAATTTCACTGGCCTCGCCCGGCTTCAGCGTGACAGTCATTTCATCAGTCTTTAGGGCTTGCTGTGGCTCTGCTACCGGCTCGGCCACAGGTACTGCCGCAACTTGCTCCTGAGGCGCCACCGGACTTGGCGCGGGGGCTTGTACGACCGGGGCCGCCGCTGGCTGAACAGCTGCATCCGCAGCCGCTTCTTCGGCGAGTATTTCTTTCATTTCACCCATCTGGGTCAGGCCCAGTACGCGGCCGACGCCCGTGGGGTCGATGGCATATTCAGAAGGCATCACTACGGTGACCAGTAAGGCTGCGGCAACACCCACGGCGATCACAGTGGAGCGCAGCAGCTGGCGGCTGGTCGGCAATTCACTCTGGGTTGGAAGCTTGGTATTGAACATGCTGAGAATTCCTTACTGAGAGACGATCAGGCCGGTGAGCTGGTAACCCATCAAGAGGAAACCGGCGCTCATCATGGCGACGTTGGCGGTGTAAGCATGGCGCCAGAAGCTGGCAGTGCGTCGCCAGTAGCCCATGACGATCAAAATAGCGCTCAGCGCCAGTAGCTGGCCAATTTCCACCCCGACGTTGAAAGCGATCAGGTTGACAACCAGGCCATCCGCCGAGATCTCGTACTCCTGGATTTTGGTCGCCAGGCCGAAGCCATGCAGCAAACCAAAGATCAGCGTGGCCGCCTTGGTATTGGGCTGATGGCCGAACCAGCGCTGGAAGGCGCCCAGGTTATCCAGCGCCTTGTACACCACCGAAAAACCGATGATGGCGTCGATCACATAGGAGCTGATGGTGATTTCCGCCAATACACCGAGCAGCAGCGTCACGGTGTGGCCCACGGCGAACAGGGTGACGTAGAGACCCACGTCTTTTAGGCGGTAGAGAAAGAAGATCACTCCAAAGAGAAACAGCAGATGGTCGTAGCCGGTGATCATGTGCTTGGCGCCCATGTAAATGAACGGCAGCACCATCACCCCGGAGCTTTCCTGGATAAAGCCCTTGTCGCCCTCGGCAACAGCGTGGGCCAGCGCGTCAGGCATGCCGAGAAACAGCAATGCAGTGAACAAGAGCAGCAGTATTAGCGAGCGGTATGGGCGCGCGTAAAACGCGCCCATACCGCACATGGATAACGAATGCATGGTTGAGTCCTAAGTGACAGTGGTCTTGGCCGCATAACGGCCTGTGTCAGAGCGCGAATCTTGGGCGTGGTGGCCGCTCGATCAGGAAGATCGGACTGGGAGGGATGGCGTAGCGCGTGGCTTCTATCGGCTGCGGACGCTCTGGCAGCGTACTGACGGTGAGAAGCGTGGTCAGGTATGGCGTTTCGTGCACGTGGTCGACGGTAAGCGTGGAGTGGTAGTGATCTGCGCATCTGGCACAGACCGAAATACCCGTGCTGTGGGAATGAGCATGAGCACGGTCCTCGCCGTTCCACGCACCTTGGCTCACCCCAGGGCCAAGCGCGGCGCTATGCCCGGCCCATGCCATTAGCATGACGAGGGCTAGGACAAACGTTAACTGAGCGCTAACCGGTTTACTGAGCATGTTGTGTCTTCGATTACAGATTCGGCGGGCCACCCGACGACAACGGCCGGTTTGCCATATCCCCCCCGGGGGGATAGGATCGAAGCGTAAGTCATCGAGGCATGAGACTCAAGGCATGAGCGATCAAGAACACGCCCATCAGCACCAAAGTCATAGCGATATCGTCAAAAGGTTGAAGCGTGCCGAAGGCCACCTGCGCAGCACTGTCGGCATGATCGAGGCTGGTCGCCCCTGCGTGGACCTTGCCCAGCAGCTACACGCAGTAGAAAAAGCGATCTGTCAGGCCAAGCGCACTTTGATCCAGGACCACATCGATCACTGTCTGGAGCATGCGCTCGCGGCCGCCGAAAAGGGGGACATCACCGCGCTGAGCGACTTCAAACAGATCACCAAGTACCTCTGATCTTCTTTCGCAGCACCGCGGAGCACGTCATGACCTGGATAGTGACCAAGTACCTGATCACTGCACTGATGGTGGTCTTGGTATCTACTGGGTGGCCTGTCCTGGGACTGTTTGTAGCCGTTCACGACCGTCCGCTTTTGGACGGCGGCAGCCATTCTTGAATGCCGCGCTAAGCATCAGGTCAGACGGGCCGCGCGGGTGGGGAGCTTGCGCGGCCAGTCGATGGATTACCCGGCAATGGCCGTGAGCTTGGCCAACTGGTCGAGATCGGTCTGCATGCCGGAGGTCTCGCGTATCCGTCCGAGGATCTCGCGCTTCAACGCGGTGAATTCGGGCGACAGCTTCATGTCCTGGTTGCGCTGTGCTGGCAGCGGCACCTCGTAGATGGAATCGATTCGCCCTGGCCGTGGCGCCATCAGCACCACGCGGCTGCCGAGGTAGAGGGCTTCCTCCACATCGTGGGTGACGAACAGGATCGTGGTGTTCTCGAGCTTATGCACGTGCCGGATCAGGTCGTGCATCACCTCACGCGTCTGGGCGTCCAGCGCGCCGAAGGGTTCGTCCATCAGCAGGGTGGCCGGCTTGGGCATCAACGCGCGGGCGATCGCCACGCGCTGCTGCATACCGCCGGACAGCTGGCTTGGAAAGGCATCGGCAAAATTCGTCAGGCCCATCAGGCTGAGCAGCGCGTCGGCGCGCCCACTGGCGGTTTCAACGTCGCCGTCGCCGCGCACGGTGTCCGAAATTACTTTGAGTTGACGACAGAACTTGATGTTTTTCATGACCGTAAGCCATGGGTAGAGGCTGTAGTGCTGAAACACCATGGCGCGGTCGACGCCGGGGCCATCCACGGGGTTGCCATCGAGCAGGATTTCGCCGCGACTCAGGGTTTCCAGGCCGGCAATGATGCGCAGCAGGGTGGACTTGCCGCAGCCCGAGGCGCCGACGAAGGTGATGAATTCGTTGGGGCGCACATCCAGGCTGACCGATTGCAGCGCCTCGACCTCGCGCGTGTCGCTGATAAACGCTTTGCCTACCTGCTGAATACGGATCTTGGCGTCGGTCATGCTTGTGTCCTCCACGGGAAGGCGCGGCGGGAAAGCCAGCGGAAGGCCTGGTCGGTGAGCAAGCCGATCAGCCCGATCAGCAGGATGCCGGCGAAGATCTTGTCGGTGTGCATGTAGCGCTGAGCCTTGAGAATGGCGTAGCCGAGGCCCGAATTGGCGGCGACCAGCTCGGCAACGACGAGATAGGTCCAGGCCCAGCCGCAGGTGATGCGCAGGGTGTCGAGGATCGCCGGGCGCGCGGACGGCAGGATTACCAGCTTGACGATCTCGCTGCGGTTGGCGCCCATGGTCTGGGCGGCCTCGATCTGGGTCATCGGCACGCGGCGAACGTCTTCGGCGATCATCAAGACCATCTGGAAGAAGGTGCCGATAAAGATGATCAGCACCTTCGAACCCTCGTCGATGCCGACCCAGAGCATCACCAGCGGAATGAAGGCCACCGCCGGCATGTAGCGGATGAAGTCGGTCAGGGGTTCGAGAAAAGCCTGCACCGGGCGGTAGGTGCCGATGTACAGCCCCAGCGGCAGCGCCAGTAAAGCCGAGGCGCCGAACCCGGCCATCACCCGCCAGACACTGATGCCGATATCCGCCAGCAAGCCTTCGCTGGTCCACCAGCGGCCCAGACGCTCGAGCACGGCGCCCGGGCTGGGCATGAACATCGGGTCGGCCAGCCCTAGCGCGGTATAGGCCCACCAGAGAATGAACGGTGAAACCAGGCCCGCTGCGGCCAGTGTCCAAGCAGTGGTTTTCGGCAGATCGCCACGAATGCGCCACCAGCGGGCGCGGCGCGTCTTGGCAACGGGCGCGGGTTCTGTGCTGAGCGGTTGCGCTGCGACTGCCGAGCGCGGCTCCAGGTTGGTGTTCGCGCCGAGGGACAAATGCGCCGTCATGCGACTACCTCCTGAACGAGAGCTGAAATCGGATTGGCCACGCTGACCCAGCCGAGGGTCGGCGGGAATTGGCCAATGTGGGCCAGGTCCCCTTCGGGAATACCGGCGGGTTGGCTGAAATTCCAGTAGCTTGGCAGCAGGTTGTCGCCGACACGCCCGGGCAAGGTCGAGTGGCTGATCATCCAGGGCGTTGCGCCGTTGCGTTGGCGGCCAAAGGACATTTCACAGGCGAGCAGTTCGAGGCGTTTTGCCGGATTGGCGCGGGCGAGTTGGTCGCGCAATCGACCGCCTTCAGCGTCCAACGCCGCGTGCCTGTCGGCAGCGAACATGAAGTAATCCCCGGCAACCAGCAGGCAAGCCTGGCGCTCAGGTTCATCGGCTGACCGCAGCCACAGTCCCCAGTTGGTGCCGCTGGATTCGGGCACACGCTGCCAGACTTCGTGATAGCGGCCGTCCAGGCCATCTTCGAGCAACCGATCGGGCCCCTCGAAGCGCATGCGACCGATGTCTGGTGAGCCGCTGGGCGGCTGGTAGTCGATCAGCCGATGCCATTGGCAAATGTCGCCTTCCACCCTGGTCAAGCCGGCAAAGCCGGCCTGTTCGCACAGGGCCAGCTGTTGTGCATGCGTGCACGTGGCAAGCGAGGCAGCGGTGGTTGGGGGATGGGGGATGCGTACGTCGGCGTGCAAATGGGCCGTCTGCAGCCAGTACACATCGCTGGTTTCGTCGCGGCATCCGTCGCTGGTGGTCAACAGGCGACGGCGCCATACGCCCAGATAGGTCTCGGGAACGCTGTTCATGCGTGGTACTCCGGGAATCGTTTGAGGGTTCGCCAGAAGGCCATGTCGTGGTTTGGCCACAACTCAGCCCCGCTGTCGGCGGCCAATCCCTTGAGCGTGCGGATGCTGTCCAGCGCCATGTCTTCGCGGTCCTGCCAGCAGAGACCGGGCGCTATTTCATCGGTGAGGTTTTCTTCCAGATCCGCCGCGTCTCCCGTCAGGATGACGGGCTTGCCGTGCGGCAGTTCGATCAGCAGAGACATGTGCCCAGCGGTGTGGCCGGGCGTGTTGATTGCCTGCACGCCGGGCACCAGTTGGTATTCCTCGCGCTGCAGACTCCAGCGGTTCTGGTCAACGAAGGGGCCAGTGAAATCGTCGGCGAAGTAGGCATCGTCGGCCTCGGCGAGCGCAGCCGCCAGCTCGGCCTCGTGCACATGCACGTCGCAGCCGCACAGCTCACGAAGCCCGCCGGCGTGGTCGAAATGCAAGTGACTGAGAAACACCAGGTCGATGTTGGCCGGGGTCAGGCCGTGCCGGGCCAGGTGGGCCGGCAGACGCTGGTCGTCATGCATGTCCGGTGGCCCCATCGGGAACTCCAGCGGATCGAACCAGCGCGCTTTGAGTGCCGGGTCGTTGATCTTGGCGTAGTCGCAGCCAACATCGAAGAGGATGCGGCCCTGCCGGGTCTCGATCAGGAACGCCAGGATTGGCGCCTCGATCAGGGTGCCGTGGCCACGGTTGCGGGTGGAAATCGATTTGTCGTAGCGATGGGTGGCGGTCAGCAGCGGCCAGAGCTTGAGCACGTCGGTCATGCGGGCATCTCCAGCAAGGCGAATAGCGCATCGCTGGTGATGACTTCGCCGAACAGTCCGCCCTCGACGCCAATCATCGACAACGCTGCGGCGTGCAGTGCGGGATAGGCGGAGCCGCAAGCGTCAGCGACCGTGAGGCAGGAGTAGCCGAGATCCACCGCCTGGCGCAGCGTTGAGGAAACGCAGACCTCGGTGGTTACACCAGTCAGGATCAATTGACCGATCCCGCGGTTTTGCAGCAGCATTTGCAGGTCGGTATGAGCGAAGGCGCTATAGCCGGGCTTGTCGATCACCGGCTCGCCCGGTTCGGCCGTGAGTTCCTCGATCAGCGCGTTGCCAGGTTCGCCTCGCACCAGAAGACGGCCCAACGGACCGGGGCTGCCGATTGGCGCGCCGCTGGCCTCGGCACGCCGGCGCTTGGTGTCGGGGAGGTCGCTGAGGTCGGCGCGATGGCCTTCGCGGGTGTGCACGACCAACAGCCCGCAGCGTCGCGCCGCCACCAGCAGCTGGCGGATAGGTTCGATGGGCGCGCGCAGGCGCTCGATGTCCAGCCCGGCCTGATCGGCATAGCCGCCCGGCGCGCAGAAGTCGCGCTGCATGTCGATCACCAGCAGCGCGGTATGCGCCAGTGCGAGATTCACTGCAGGTTCCCCAGGTCGAACTCATGGCTGACCGCCGCAGCGATACCGCTGACGATGTCGTCGGCCATGCGCTGTCCCTTGTCCGCTGTCGATCCCTTGGCCGAAGACAGCACGCCCGAAGGCGGTACCCATTCGGTTCGGGCGGGGTACATGTCGTAGGGCGGAAAGTCCGCAGGACCATCGTCCGGAATACGGTTGAGCGCAACCAGGCTTGGGTGGTAATGCAGCATCAACGAGGTTTCGATGACGGCCGCGTGCTCCAGCGCGAAGCCTGGAAAGCCATTGGGGAATACATCGGCCAGCGTATCTTCCCTGCAGAAGTCCCAGTGTTCCAGGCGCATGACCTCGAGACCGGCATCCGGTCCCAGTTCGCGTAGCGCCAACTGGATGCCTTCGGTGACGAACCACTGGTTCTCGTAATGCCCGACCACCAACACCAGCCGCCTGACGCCGTGCCGGTGAAATTCACGCACCGCGTCGCGGACCAGCGCGCTCAGCGTGGCGCCATCCAGGCTGGTGGTGCCGCAAAAGTGCTGACCGCCGCCACACTTGGGCTGTGATTTGTAGCCGTAGGACAGGGCGGGTGCGACCAGCCCGCCGACGCGTTGCGCCACATCGGCGCAGATGGCGCTGGCGAGCAGCGCGTCGGTGCCCAGCGGCAGATGCGGCCCGTGCTGTTCGGTGGCACCGCAGGGCAGCAAGAGCACAGCGCCATCACGCACGCGGCGTTCGTATTCGACCCAACTGAGTTGATCCATGTGAACGCTGTTCATAGCGAAGGACTCCGGATGACGGGCAGCGCCGGGCGCTCCGGCCAGCTGGCGATCAGTGCGGCAAGCATTACCAGCGCCGCACCAAGCCATTCATTGGGGCTGATGGTTTGTTCACCGAGCCAGGCGGAGGAGAGCACCGCGGCGACGAGTTCGAATACCACCAGTACAGCGGCGCGCCCAGCCTCGATATGGCTGACGCCGTACTGCACCGCGGCCATGCTCAACAGCCAGCCGAGGGCCATCAACCCGATCTGCCAGCTCAGCGTAAGGCTCAGCGGCGGCGGGTAATCGCCCAGCAATGGGCAGAGCACGGCGGCAATCAGAGCGCTACCGACGAAAGGCGCCAAGGTCTTGCTGGCCAGCGGCACCCCATCGGCGGCTCGGGTGGCGAGATTGTTCAGGCTGAATCCGAGCCCGGCGACAAGCGCCAGCCAGTCACTGCCACTCAGCGGTTTGATCAGCGCGATGCTGATGTCCAGCGTCAGAGCGATGCCGATCATTGCCAGTGCCAGCGCGCCGATTCGGATCAGGGTCAGGCGTTCGCCCAACAGCAGCCAACCGCCGAGCACGCCCCAAACCGGCGCGAGGTAAAACAGCAGCATCACCCGTACCACATCGCCAATGGCCAACGCCGTTACCAGAGCCGCGGTCGCGCCACCTCCGAAGATGGCTATAGCCAGCAGCCCTTTGCGCTGCGGCAGCCAGGCATGACGCTCGCGCCACAACACAGGAATGGCGACGACTGTAAGCAACCCGTAGACCAGCAGCACCAGTGGCATGCCGACCAGCCCGACGCTGGCGAAGTGGTGCAGTGGCAGCCAGCCGAGGCCCCAGGCAATCGCACCGGTGACCAGCAGCATCTGCGGTAGCAGCGTGCTCACGCGCCCATCCAGGAGCCACCGTTAGGGCCGAGTATTTGTCCGGTGAAGTAGCTGGATTGAGGTGACAGCAAAAAAACGATGGCCGACGCAACTTCATCAGGCGTGCCGAGTCGGGCCATGGGAATGTCCAGTTCCTTGGCCATCCATTTTGCGCTCATGTTTTCTGCTGAGACCATCGCCGTGGCGATGGGGCCTGGCGCGACGGCATTTATCCGTATGCCGCTGGCGGCGAATTCGCGCGCCAGCGAGCGGGTCAGGCCGATCACGCCGGCCTTGGTGGTGCAATAGGCGGCGTAGTCACTGCGGCCGAGAAAGCCGAGGTCTGAAGCTACATTGACGATGGCGCCGCAACCACGCGGTTGCATATGGCGCAGTGCGTGCTGGCAGCAGCGGTAGACGCCATGCAGGTCAACGCCGAGCACCTGCGCCCAGTCCTGTTCAGTGGTGTCGAGAAAAGGTTTTTCTAGGATCACCCCGGCATTGTTGACCAGCAGGTCCAGCGTCCCGTCCGCAAAGATCTCTTCGAACATTCCCGCAACGGCGGCTGCCGAACCAACATCAGCCTCAACATGGCGAGCATTTCCGCCCCGTGATTCGATCTCTCCACACAATTGTTCCGCCGCTTCGAGCTGGCCGAGGTGGTTGATCCAGACGCTCGCGCCCACCTGCGCCAGGCCCAACACGGTGGCCCGGCCAATCCCGGTCGCCGCGCCGGTGACCAGCGCAACTTTGCCTTCCAGTGGCTGGCGATTCATCAATGCATCACCTCGCCATGGCTGACCGACAGCGCCTGCCCGGTGAGCGCCGCGGCCAGCGGCGAGCCGAGAAACAAGAAGGTGCCGGACAGGTCCGCCGGGGTCAGCAACTCCGGAATCGCCTGGGCCGCCAGCACCGCGACCAGCTCTTCGGCTTCGCTGCGGCCGTTTTCTGCCGCCATGATGCGCAGCGAACGCATCGCGGCATCGGTGCCGATCCAGCCTGGGCAGACGGCATTGACGCGGATGCGCCGCGGTCCCAATTCCCAGGCCAGTGAACGGGTCAGGCCGATCACCGCATGCTTGCTGGCCGCGTAGGCGGAGAAGCCCGGTACGCCTTTCAGCCCCCAGATCGAGGCCTGGTTGATCACACTGGCACCGGCACGCAGGCGGGGCAGCAGCGCACGGGTCAGTCGCTGCATGGACGACACATTGTTGTCGAGCAAATGCGTCCAGCAGGCGTCTGCCTTGGCGCCAGGGTCGGTAATGGGCGTCTGGTATTCGATACCGGCATTGTTGACCAGCACTTCGACCGAGCGGTTACGGCAGGCCAGATCGTCAGCGAAGTGCTGCACGGCGTGCCAGTCTCCGAGTTCCAGTGTGGTGGCGTGCAGCGGCCCCTCCGGTTGCAGGCTTTCGGCCAGTTCGGCCAGTGCATCGGGGTCGCGATCGACCAGCTCCAGCGTGGCGCCGGCCTCGGCGTAGGTCTTTGCCAACTGCCGGCCTATACCGCCAGCCGCACCGGTGAGGACGACGCAACGTCCGCGATAATCGAGCGCTTTATGCATTTCACACCGCCGTGAGGAAAGACACGCCAACTGCACCGTAGAAGCCGTCGGCCTTCTGCGGACCTTCACCGACTGCGCCATAGTCGTCATCCAGCACCCGACGCAGGCGATAGCGGTGGAAGCTGCCGAGCAGATCGCGCATCGGAATGACCTGGTTGTAGGCGCTGCCATACAGCTCGGCATGCAGCGCGGGCAGGCGATACCAGGGCGCGACCGGTTTCTCGTGATGGGCGTTGTGGTAGGGGAAGTTGAGCAGCAGCAGATTCAGCGATGGCCAGCGGGCGGACACCACATTGCTGAAGGTATTGAGTTGCTCGTAGGCGCGGTCGCGTTGCTTGTTTTCCGGCACCTGGCCGTCCTCGAGCACGGCGAAGGCGTCGTAGGTGTGCTGGTAGGCGTCGGCGAAGCGCAGCACCGTGACCATCAGCATCCAGGCCACGGCATACAGCACCAGAGCTTTCAGCGAGAACCAGCCAAGCAGCCCGAACAGCAGCACGCGGACAAGCATGATCCGGGCGACCTTGCCGCGGCGCGCACGGTGCTTTTCGTTGCGGGTGACGAAGGGCAGCACGATCACGTAGCCGTGCATGATCAATTCGACTGCCGGCACGTAGGCCCACTCCAGCGCGATGACCAGCTTCTGGAACCACACCGGCCGCCCCTTGAGAAAGGCCTTGCTGTCGAAGGTGATCACGTCGGCACGGTCGACGTGGTGACGCATGTGTTTCTTGCGCAGGTCCTGGAAGTCGGCGTAGCAACTGCCGGCCAGCCAGCTGCAGGCATTGCCGGCCCACTGGTTGTGCCTGGGCACGCTGAAAATGGTGCCGTGAGCGAACTCATGAATCAGGTAGGCGGCAATGATCATTGCATGACCAAGCAGTAGCGTACCCAATGCATTCAACCAGCCATTGGCCGGGAACAGCATCATCAGCCCTGCGATGTAGCCGAACAGGGCATAGCTCATGGCCAGGGTGTTTGGCATTCGACCATCGGCATAACGGAAAAGCGGCTTGCGGGGTTTCATACGGGTCTCCTGCCGGGGCGAGCGCGGCTCGCCCCGGCGCGCGTTACTTGGCGAGCGCTTCGATGAACTGCGCATCGTAGGTGTCGCTGAAATCCGGGACGGAGGGAATCTGGCCGTTAGCCACCAGCAGCTTGGCGATGATCGCGCCGCTGCCATGGAAGGAATGGGTGTCGTCGCTGGGCGCGAAGCTCTCGCTCATTTCCGCGAGCGGGATGTTGTAGGCACCGGACATCTGCTCGGTGGCTTCTTCGGCGCTGACGCCCAGCACCTCGCCGATGATGTCTGCCGACTCCTCGGGGTGCGCCTGCATGTAGGCGAGCCCGTCGAGGTAGCCCTGGATCATTGCCTTGATGGCGTCAGGCTTGTTGGCGATCACCGCTTCGTCGAACACCAGCACGTCGGTGATCAGGCCGGGCGCATCCTTGGAGGAATACACGACCTTGAACTGGTCGCCGCTGCCCATGGAGAGGATCTGCGACACGTTGGGCTCGTAGGTCACGCCGACCGGCAGATTGCCAGAGGCCATGGCGCCGGGAATGCCTTCGGGCGTCATGTTGACCGGCTGGATATCCTTCTCGGTCATACCGTTCTGTTGCAGCGCGTAGGCGAGCAGGAAGTCGGACGGCGAGAGTGGGTTGTAGCCAACTTTCTTGCCTTTGAAGTCGGCCACAGCGTTGATCGACGCATCCGCGACGATGGCGTCACCACCGTTGGAGAAATCGATGGGCATCACTACGCGGTGCTTGAGGCCCTTGGCGACCGAGGCAACGACCTGGTCATAGGTCAGCATGCCGCCATCGAGTGCGCGGCTGAGCATGGCGGTGGGAATCAGGGCCGGGTCGTTGAAGAACTGCAACTCCACGTCCAGGCCGTGAGGTTTGAACAGGTCTTTCTTGTCGGCCACGTAGAACGGTCCGTAACCGGCCCAGACCACGGTGCCGATCTTCAGTTTTTCCGCCGCCTGGCCCACCAGCGGCGCGAACAGGGTCGCGACGGCCAGGGTGGCGCCGAGCAGGGTCTTGTGCAGCGAAGGAAACAGCGGACCTGTCATGGTGAAACTCCTACACAGTGGAAGAACCGGCACGGGATGATATCGCGTCCTCCCGGGCTTTTATCCCGCCGTGTAGTCCCAATCCGTGGGACCGGAGAACTCTTGGACCAGCGCTCATCTGCATGAGCCGGAACCCTAGTTCGCCTGTTGTGTAGCTCCTGTGTGCCGAGCGATGCGAGCGCTGTCGCGACTCATCCCGTTCTGTTCTAGCTTGAGCAGGTTACGTGCCAGTTCGCCTTTCAACCACATATGGCTTTTGTATCAATCGGTTGGAGACATTAACTAGAAATCTTCTGAGCCTGGGCTGACCTGCGACCTGCGCTCAAATGGTGAGGCGTGCGCCGCGATGGTGCTGTCGGTTGGCGTTCGACCAAACCATCCAGGCGGGTCGGACAAGTTTCGATCTACGGCTGCGGTGGTGTTTTCCGGGGCGGCATCTTCGACCATGCGCCCTTGGCCGGACGCGGTAAGCGGCTGACGAGGTGAAGCTCTGGCAGGGCCGTCCCACTCGATCCGCTGTGCCCGATCCTGGACTGCATCCGGGTCAAAGTGCGCGATGCCGGTGCGGACCGAGATACCTGGTTATCGGAGTCAATCGCTTTCTTGCACAAGATCTCCCGGCCGACATTGTCCTGCCCGTGCGTATGGAAGCTGTGCTTGCTGAGATCGACACCAGCCAGTGCGACACTGCTGCTGATGATGATGGACTCCACATAAGACACCCTGTGAAAGCGTAGCCCTCGCAGGGTGGGGGGTGACCATCTCGTTAACCCGCCAAAAGGCGGGTTTTTACAGCGTAGCGTTGGGTCAGCCTTGTCTGCGGCGAAACAACGGAAGAGGTTCGTCTGCGGCGGCCTGGTAAGCGACTGAGAAATCATTCAGACCTTCCAGCGCATCATAAGGGTCGCGATCAGCGCGCACGGCGAAGGCATCGAAGCCGCAACGGCGCAGGTAGAACAGCTGATCACGCAGCACGTCGCCGATTGCGCGGATCTCGCCTTTGTAACCGTAGCGCTCGCGCAGCAGTCGCGCAGTCGAGTAATGACGGCCATCGGTGAAGGCGGGGAAGTTCAGTGCGATGACCTGAAAATGTTCCAGGTCATCGGCAATCTCCTCCACGGCCTCGTCGGAGTCCAACCAGATGCCGAGACCGCCATCACGAACCTTGAGGGCGTGAGCATGATCGAGCCATAGCTGGAAGGGTACGATCAGATCGTCGCAATTGGACAGGCCATCAAGGGTCACGACCTTGGGCAGCAGGTGCCAGGTTTCGTCGATAACCTGGCCATCCTTAATGATTCGCTGCATAAACGCGCTCCTTGAAGGGGTCGATACCGATTCGGCGGTAGGTGTCGAGAAACTGTTCATCTTCGGTACGTTGCTCCACATAGACGCCGATGATCTTTTCGATCACATCGGGCATGACCTCCTGGGCAAAGGACGGGCCGAGGATCTGACCCAGGCTCGCGTTACGACCGGAGCTGCCGCCGAGTGAAACCTGATAGAACTCGGCGCCTTTTTTGTCCACGCCCAGAATGCCGATGTGACCTACATGGTGGTGTCCGCAGGCGTTCATGCAACCGGAGATGTTCAGGTCGATATCGCCGATGTCGAACAGGTAATCCATGTCATCGAAGCGGCGTTGAATGGCTTCGGCGATCGGAATCGATTTCGCATTCGCCAGGGAGCAAAAGTCGCCACCCGGGCAGCAGATGATGTCGGTCAGCAAGCCGATGTTTGGCGTGGCGACACCCAGTTCGCGTAACTCATGCCACAGCTCGAACAGACGTGATTGCTCGACATCGGCCAGGATCATGTTCTGCTCATGGGAGTTGCGTACTTCGCCAAAGCTGTATCTGTCCGCCAGGTCGGCAATGGTATCGAGCTGCTTGTCTGTCACGTCACCTGGCGCTACGCCGGTGCTTTTCAGCGACAACGTGATCGCTGCGTAACCGGGTTTCTTGTGAGCGATAACGTTGCGCTCACGCCAGCGAGCGAAGCCTGGGTGCTCGGCATCAAGCTGAGCGAGCACCGCGCTCTGGTCTTCCAGAGATTTGTACGCCGGGTCGACGAAGAATCTGCTGACCCGCTCGACCTCGGCTTCGGTCAAGGTATTCGCGCCGTCTTTCAGATACGACCACTCAGCCTCTACGCGCTCGGCAAACACTTCCGGAGTGAGGGCCTTGACCAGAATCTTGATGCGCGCCTTGAACTTGTTGTCACGACGGCCATAGCGGTTATACACGCGCAGAATCGCATCGAGATAGGTCAACAGGTGCTGCCATGGCAGGAACTCATTGATAAAGCTACCCACGATCGGCGTACGGCCAAGACCGCCACCCACGGATACGCGGAAGCCCAGCTCGCCAGCCTCGTTGTTCACCGCTTCGAGCCCGATGTCATGGACTTCGATGGCCGCACGATCACTCGCAGCGCCGTTCACCGCAATCTTGAACTTGCGTGGCAGGAATGCGAACTCTGGATGGAAGGTCGACCACTGACGAATGATCTCGCACCAGGGGCGGGGGTCGACTAGTTCGTCTTTGGCCACGCCGGCGAACTGGTCGGTGGTGGTATTGCGGATGCAGTTGCCACTGGTCTGGATGGCGTGCATCTGCACGGTTGCCAGTTCGGCGAGAATGTCAGGGACATCCTCCAGCTCGGGCCAGTTGAGCTGCACGTTGGTACGGGTACTGATGTGGGCATAGCCCTTATCGTACTGCCGGGTGATGTCGGCCAGCTTGCGGACCTGAGTAGACGACAACAGCCCATAAGGCACAGCAATGCGCAGCATCGGCGCATAGCGCTGGATATACAGACCGTTCTGCAGGCGCAGCGGGCGGAATTCTTCATCAGCGAGTTCGCCAGCCAGGAAGCGGCGAGTCTGGTCACGGAACTGCCGAACCCGATCCTCGATGATGTGTTGATCATACTCGTCGTAAACGTACATAAATGTCCTGTTTTCAGGCTGTCTACAGCATTCGCGCGCACGGCCGCGCACCCATTTAGGGATGGCGGCACGATACCAGTTAGCGTTTATGCGCAAAAGTGATGTTTGGGAATATGTTTAGAACCAAACGCCGCGTTTAAAACATTTCAAACACGGGCCTTGAGCGCCCTGCATGCATGGTCTTAACTGCAAGCACTGCATTCCACCACAACAAGGAATACCGCTGTGTCAGAGCACTTTAAACGCCATGATAACGACAGCCGCGTAGATGCCGTCGCAATCTTCTTTCTGATCCTGCTCGCGGTGGCGACAGCAGTGTTCTGGGTTAGCCACCAATAACCTGGCGGCCACTAGGTAACCGGGTCAAACGCCGGCCAGATAGAGCACCAGCTTGACGACCCCCAGAATCACCAGGACGAACGCTACGGTGAAGCCGATACCGAGCAGAATGAAATGGCGGGGTTTACCGTGGCTGAAGTCCCGTGCTCGATTCTTCCCGCTCTGCACGCCCAAAGCGCCGGCCAGCATGCTTTGAAGCATCTGTCGTAGCGTGAGCGATTTGGGTTGCCTATCGTCGTCCATAAGTGTCTCCGTGAGGCTGACTGCCTTGAAGTCTAGTCAGCAATCCTGCTTCTGGAGAGGTCAATCCAATGGCCAGCGACATCAACGGGTCGTCAGCCTTGTCGTTGCTTGATCTTGCTTGATCTTGCTTGATCTTGACTGGCGGTCTGGTCGGTTCGTCTCTGCCGACGACGATCCGCTCGGGCCGCTGCGAATATCGTCGATGTCGTGCTGGTATTCGCCTGTGGGCTGATCGCGGCGCTGGTCGCACAGACGGACCTGCTCCAGCAGTTGAATGCTGCGAAACAGCCGGTTGCCGTCGAACGCGGGGCGGGAGCTTCCAAAGCGACCTGACAGCCTTGACGGTGACTGTGGGCAAGGGCTCGAGAGCGTTGACCAAGTTTACCATGATCCGGCCACCGGCAAGCTGATCCTGATCGGCGATTGATGCAGATTGCAGACTTTTCATCTGCAGGTCTGCTGTCGGTCATCCCTTGAACCAGTCCCACAGCCCCAGTGAATAGTTCGGCAGCAGATTGATTCCGAGTGCCGACTTGACCAGATAGAGCGCGACCAGGCCGACCAGTAGCGAGAAGAACAGAAACGCGGTGATCGCTCCGGCTTTGGCCGCCAGCGAAAGGCTCCGTTGAGCTCGGCTCGGGCTGCGCTTGTTTCGCCCGCCAACCAGCACGAAATAGTACTGGTTGCTCCACAGGCTGAAGGTACCGCGCAGATCGAGCTTGTGCCTGGCCCACGAGCGGTTGGCGAAGGCATTGCGTAACGCATCCAGCTGCTGCGGCGTGAACGTCTCGCGCAGCTCTGCAGGAAGCCGTTGCTTGAGTCCGACCACGAACGGGTCCTGGTCGAGCATGACGGTATCCTGGTTGCTGGCGTAGCGTTCAGGTGCTTCATCGGGTTTTGATTCTGGAGCGAGCATGGCGTCAGGTTCCCGTCGGGAAGCGAGAGGGACGAAGGCTTATGCAACTACCTGGCCGAAACGCGCTGTTGCGCTGATAGTTGCTGCAACTGCTCGACCAGCTGGTCGAAATCGGGGCGGTGGCTGGGGTTCTCCTGCATGCATTGACGCTGCAGGGCGGCAAGACGCGCAAGGCGCTCGTCCTGACCGTATGCATCGCAGCGTGCCAGCAATTCCTCGAGCAAACAGCCGAAGGCACGCGCTTCAATACGCCGTAGCGCCTGACCCGCAGGGGTCTGCGGATCGAAGAACGAGGCTGCGCCAAAATCGCTGAGCAGCGTTTGGCCGCGCGAATCGACCAGCAGGTTATGCGCGTAGAGGTCGCCGTGCAGGATGCCGCGCGTGTGGAGGTGGCTGGTTGCTGAAGCTGCACCCGTCGCGATCCGCAGCAGCTGTTCAGCGGAGAACCGCTGCCCGGGCGCGTAACAGTCGCGGGTGCAGCTGGCCAATGATGGCGGCTCGGCGAGCACCCGGTAAGAAGGGTCGATGAGTGCCATCAGCAAGCCCGGTAGCGCATCGGTGTGCTCGGCCAGTGGTCCGGTAATGCCGATCAGGTTGGGATGTTCGCCAGCGGCGATACAGGCCGCCATCTCGCTGTGTGGCAGCCCATCGCTGGTCAGGCTGCCTTTGAACAGTTTGGCTGCCATGGCACGGCTCGGCTGGCCGGGCGCTTGCCAGTCAGCACGATGAACGACACCGGAGGCGCCCTGGCCGAGCACGTCGCCGAACATGATCTGCCTGCGGTCCACCGGTGGCAGCGGATGCTGCGCCAGGGTCTGCGATTCCAGCGCATCGCTGAACGGGTTGCCGGCGAACGCCAGCCAGCTGAGGCGCGGCATCGACAACAGCCACTGCGGCAATGCTGGCAGGCGGTTGGCGGCGATACGTAGCAATTCCAACTGGCGGCAGCGAGCAAGCGATTCGGGCAATGCGGCTAGTCGGTTGCCGGCGAGCATCAGCTTCTGCAGGCGGTCGCAGCGACCAATATCGTCAGGCACCGCTTCGAGCTGGTTGTCGGTCAGGATCAGCCAGCGCAGCCTGGGCGGCAGCGCTTCGGCGGGCACGTGGCGGATGCGATTGGCTTTGAACCCGACCATCTCCAGCCTGGCGCAGTGGCCGATCGGGGCGGGCAGCTCGGTGAACGGGTTGTCCGAGCAGAACAGGATGCGCAGCTTGTGCAGGCGGGACAGGTCATCAGGCAAGCGGCTGAGCTGGTTCCCTGAAAGGTTGAGAATTTCCAGGCTATCAGCCAGGTCGAATATGGCTCGAGGGAAAGTGTCGAGCTGTTCTGACAGGTCCAGGCGGGTTGTTCCGGCGAGGTCGCCGCGTTCAAGTTGTGCCAACGTGTGCATGCGTGCTCTCGCATCCGGTCGGAGCCGGGGATTGGGTCAATGCGCTAGGACACTGCACGCTGTAACCCGTTCAATTGGCGTCTAGCACGGGGCGATTCCGCCGGGCGCCGGCGTCGTTCTTGTACCAGATGCCTCCATCGGTGCCCAGCAAGTCGATGGCGTCGAGCACGTTGCCCAGCTTGTGAGCAGGCTCGCCCATGCCCGCCATCAGGGCGAGGCTGGCGTATCCCCATGGGGGCCGCGTTCAGGCATCGCGTGACGGGCTGCGGCGCGCATTGGGTCCAAAGAACTGCGACGGCAGCCGAACCTTGGGCCGCAGTGCGGCTAGTGCTAATTGTGTGAGCCCGGTTCAAACCATCCAGCGGGCCGGACGCTCATGGTAATCTTCGCGTTTGCCAACATGCGGCCCGGAGCGGTACATGAAGTTCATTCACCAGCGCGAACACCTCAATGAAGACGATTTCGTGGTCATTGAATGCTCGCAGCCTTGCAACATCCGCCTGATGAACGACAAGAATTTTCGTAGTTTCAAGAATGGCGGGCGTCACGTCTATCACGGCGGTGCGTTCGACAAATTCCCGGCACGGATCAAGGTGCCCAACACCGGCTTCTGGAACATCACCATCGATACGGTGACGCGCAGGGCCATCAGCGTCACGCGCAAGCCGGCCTTGACCCACTCGATCAAGATCGTTCGCAACTCGCCCTCCGAGCTCCGCTGAAAGCCTCCCTTTCAGTAATCTGGAGCGCTCCGTTGTGGCTCGATTGATGGCCATCCGTCGATCGGGCGCGTGCCGGTGCTCCGAAACCTTGCTTGTTTCGGTGCGTCGAAGAATCTGCACGTGAAGATTCTTTTCCTGGGGCTATGTATGTCAGCGAGGCAACGCAGCGACCATGTGGATCACGTGCTCGCGCAATGGCGCGCCCGCAGATGGATCGCCCATGGCGATATTCGCCCGCCTGTACCGCCTTTCCAAATACCTCAATCGCAGCGTGGCCTCGGTGTTCCGCCGACATGGATTGCACGATGGCGAGTTCGACCTGCTCGCAACCCTCTACCGCAGCGGCCAGCCGCAGGGGCTTACGCCCAACGCGTTGCGGCACGCTGCGGTACTCAGCTCAGGGGCGATGACCAATCGGCTGGACCGCCTGGAAGCTGCCGGATTTATTCAGCGAGTGCCGAATCCGGACGATCGCCGCAGCCTGTTGATTCGTCTGAGCGATGAAGGGCAGAAGGTACTGCTCGGGTGCCTTGATAACTATCTCGCCACCCTGCACGAGCTGCAGGCGCCGCTGGATGCCCAGCAAAAACAGGCATTGGCGGCCGGGTTGCGCACACTGCTGTTCGCGCTGGAGGAGGGGGCAATGACTGACACCAGGCGGAGAGTCACGCTCGCGCATCTTGGCATGGTGCTCTGGGCGCTTTTCGTCGGGTTGTCCTTTCCGGCAGTGGGGTTCATGACCGAAGGTCTGCCGCCTCTGTTACTGACGGCGATTCGCTTCATGATTGCCGCCTTGGCGCTGTTCCCGCTGTTATGGCGACAGCCCGAGCGATGGCCGAGTCTGCACGGGCTGCTGCTCTACGCGTTGATGGGGCTGAGCCTGGCTGGGTTCTTCGGCACCATGTTCTGGGCGGCTCATCGAATCAGTGCGTTGTCGATGGCGACGTTATTTGTCAGCGTGCCGCTGCTTGCCTATTGCATCGGGCGCGGGCTCGGCGTGGAGCAACCAGCCGGACGATTGCTGGCGATCCTTGCGTTGGGTGCCGTTGGCGCACTGGGCCTGGCCTGGGCCGAGAATGGCGGTCAGTTTTCAGGATTGCGGCTGGGTTTCGGCGAGCTGGCGTTTTTCTTCGGCTGCGTGGCGTCCGCACTGTATCCAGCGCTGAGCAAATGGGGATTGCACCGCGGCTGGCTGGCGCCGCAGGCCGTGCTGCGGACATTTTGGAGCCTGCTGATGGGCGCATTGCTGATCGGCGCCTTGGGCTTGATCTGGGAGCGGCCCAGCGCGCTCGCGTACATGACGACCGAAGACGTCGCGCTGGTGGCATACCTTGGGGTCTTTTCCAGTGGCATGACGTTCTTTCTGCAGCAGCGCGCGACCGCTGTCCTGACGCCGGGTGTGGTAACCGCCTATAGCTATCTGGTGCCCTTCGTATCGATGCTGCTGCTGTTTGTAGAGCAGCCGCAACGAATGGGTTGGCAGTGGCTGCCGGGCAGCTTGTTGGTCATTCTCGCTATCGGGCTACTGCTCAGGCACGGTACGACATCTGTTTGACGAGTATTGGTTTCGGCCCGTTCCTGGGACTATCCCCGAGGCAGTAGACCGGTCGCGGCTCAGTCGTCGTCAGCGCTTGCGCCCACCGCGCCAAGACAGCGAAGGCGGCTCTGCGGTGTGCTCCCAACGGCACCAATACTGCTCATCCTCGCAGTACACTGCTTCCATCACGCTGTTATAGCTGAACGACCATTGGCGCCGCTCACGGCCGTCGATCGACTCGATTTGAACAACGAGTTCATCACTGGCGAAGGATTCACCTGTTTCTGCGGCCGCGTCGGCGCGGTCCAGTAGCGCATCGTCAAGGGTGAATTGCCAGGCGTGCAGCCCGTCGACTTCGAGCATGTCGGCGGTTTCCAGTTCATCGAGCAGATAACGGGGTGCGGTAGACATTTGCACGCTTCGCGTATGGGTTTGTTGATTTCGGTTGCGCCGCATAGAGATGCGGCGACCAGCATTGGTCTAGTTGTCGTAGCCGAGGTTCGGCATCAGCCAGCGTTCGGTGACGGCGAGGTCTTGACCTTTGCGAGCGCTGTAGCGCTCGGCCTGGTCCTTGTCGATTTTGCCTACCGCGAAATATTGCGCCTGAGGATGCGCGAAATACCAACCACTGACTGCAGCTGTCGGGAACATGGCGTAGTGCTCGGTCAGGGTGACCTGGCTGATGCCGTCGGCATCGAGTAGCTGGAACAGCGTGCCTTTCTCCGTATGGTCGGGGCAGGCGGGGTAGCCTGGCGCTGGGCGGATACCTTTGTACTGTTCTTTGATCAGCTCTTCGTTGCTCAGCTGTTCTTCCGGGTCGTAGCCCCACCAATGCTTACGGACCTGCTGATGCAGCCACTCGGCACAGGCCTCGGCGAGGCGGTCGGCCAAGGCCTTGACCATGATCGAGTTGTAGTCGTCGCCGGCGTCCTGATAAGCCTTGGCTACTTCCTCGGCACCGATGCCGGCCGTAGTGATGAAACCGCCCACGTAATCGGTCACGCCGCTGCTTTTCGGTGCGACGAAGTCGGCCAGCGAGAAGTTCGGCTTGCCGTCGGTCTTCACCGTTTGTTGCCGCAGGTGGTGCAGCGTCGCCAAGGCTTCGCCGTCGTCGCCATAAACCTGGATATCGTCTTCGTCGACCTGGTTGGCCGGCCAGAAGCCGAATACGGCGCGGGCCTTGATCAGCTTTTCGTCGACCAGCTTGGTGAGCATCGCCTGGGCATCGTTGAACAGCGACCTAGCGGCTTCGCCAACGACGTCGTCTTCAAGAATGCGCGGATATTTGCCGGCCAGATCCCATGAGATGAAGAAGGGCGTCCAGTCGATGTAGTCCACCAGCGTGCGCAGATCGATGTCCTCCAATACCTTGCGGCCGGTGAAGGTTGGTTTGACTGGTGAGTAGTCGCTCCAATCGAACTTGGGTTTGACGGCGACAGCTTCGGCGTATGTCAGGCGCTCGGTACGGGCGCTGCGGTTGGCGGTGCGCTCGCGGATCATTGCGTACTCTTCGCGGGTCTTCTGCGCAAAGACCGGCTTCAGCTCCTTCGACAGCAATGTTGTCGCGACCCCGACCGCGCGCGAGGCATCGGTGACGTAGACCACTGCATCGTTCTTGTAATGCGGATCGATCTTCACTGCCGTATGCGCCTTGGAGGTGGTCGCGCCGCCAATCATCAGCGGCAGATGGAAATCCTGGCGCTGCATTTCCCGCGCAACGTGCACCATCTCGTCGAGCGACGGGGTGATCAGGCCGGACAGGCCGATGATGTCGCACTTTTCGGCGATGGCGGTCTGCAGGATTTTCTCTGCCGGCACCATCACGCCCATGTCGACCACGTCATAGCCGTTGCAACCGAGCACCACGCCGACGATGTTCTTGCCGATGTCGTGGACGTCGCCCTTGACGGTCGCCATGAGAATCTTGCCCTTGGCTTCCGGCTTGTCGCCTTTTTCCGCTTCGATGAAGGGGATCAGGTGCGCAACCGCCTGTTTCATCACACGGGCGGACTTGACCACCTGCGGCAGGAACATCTTGCCCGAGCCGAAAAGATCACCGACCACGTTCATACCGCTCATCAGGGGGCCTTCGATGACCTCAATGGGCCGTGCGCACTGCTGGCGAAACTCCTCGGTGTCCTGAACGATGTGCGTGGTGATGCCCTTGACCAGCGCGTGCTCCAGGCGCTTCTGGACGGTATAGCTGCGCCATTCTTCGGTTTCCGCTTCCTTGACGCTGCCGTCGCCCTTGAACTCGTCGGCGATGGCCAGCAGCGCCTCGGTGCCGTTAGGGGTGCGGTTGAGCACTACGTCCTCGACCGCGTCGCGCAGCTTCTTCGGGATCTCGTCGTAGATTTCCAACTGGCCGGCGTTGACGATGCCCATCGTCAGGCCGTTCTGGATGGCGTAGTAGAGGAAGACCGAGTGGATCGCCTCGCGCACCGGGTTGTTGCCGCGGAACGAGAACGACACGTTGGACACGCCGCCCGAGGTCAGCGCATAGGGGAGGTTGTCGCGGATATACGCGCAGGCTTCGATGAAGTCTACGGCGTAGTTGTTGTGCTCCTCGATACCGGTGGCGACGGCGAAGATGTTCGGGTCGAAGATGATGTCTTCCGGCGGGAAGCCCACTTCCTCGACCAGGATGTCGTAGGAGCGCTTGCAGATTTCGCGCTTGCGCGCCGCGGTATCGGCCTGGCCGGCTTCGTCGAAGGCCATCACCACCACGGCGGCGCCGTAGCGCTTGCACAGACGCGCATGGTGCTTGAAGGCCTCGACGCCTTCCTTCATGGAGATCGAGTTGACGATGCCCTTGCCCTGGATGCACTTGAGACCGGCTTCGATCACCTCCCATTTGGAGGAGTCGATCATGATCGGCACGCGGGAGATGTCCGGTTCGCCGGCGATCAGATTGAGGAAGGTCACCATGGCCTTCTTCGAATCCAGCATGCCCTCATCCATGTTGATGTCGATGACCTGGGCGCCGGCTTCCACCTGTTGCAGGGCGACTTCCAGGGCCTCGGTGTAGTTGTCTTCACGGATCAGGCGGGCAAAACGGGCGGAACCGGTGATGTTGGTCCGTTCGCCGACGTTGACGAACAGCGAGCTGCGATCGATGGTGAAAGGCTCGAGGCCCGACAGGCGACAGGCCTTGGGAATGTCAGGAATGACGCGTGGCGGATACTTGGCAACCGCATTAGCAATCGCCTCGATGTGTGCGGGCGTGGTGCCGCAGCAGCCGCCGACGATGTTGAGGAAGCCACTGGCGGCGAATTCCTCGACGACCGATGCCATTTCCGCCGGGCTTTCATCGTACTCACCAAAAGCGTTGGGCAAGCCGGCGTTAGGGTGGGCCGAGACATGGGTTTCGGCCTTGTTCGACAGCTCTTCCAGATACGGGCGCAGCTCTTTTGCGCCCAGCGCGCAGTTCAGCCCGACCGAGATCGGCTTGGCGTGGCGGACGGAGTTCCAGAAGGCCTCGGTCGTTTGCCCGGACAGGGTGCGGCCCGAGGCGTCGGTAATGGTGCCGGAAATCATGATCGGCAGCTCGAAACCGATCTCTTCGAAGACCTGCTGTACGGCGAAGATCGCCGCCTTGGCGTTGAGCGTATCGAAGATGGTCTCGATCAGGATCAGGTCCGAGCCGCCTTCGATCAGGCCGCGGGTGGCTTCGGTGTAGTTTTCCACCAGCTCGTCGAAGGTGACGTTGCGATAGCCCGGGTTGTTCACGTCGGGCGACAGCGAGCAGGTCCGGCTGGTCGGGCCGAGCACGCCGGCAACGAAGCGCGGGCGGTCCGGGGTGTCGGCGGTCTTGGCATCAGCGGTCTGGCGGGCGAGGCGGGCGCCTTCGACGTTGAGCTCATAGACCAACGCTTCCATGCCGTAGTCGGCCTGAGAAACGCGGGTGGCGTTGAAGGTGTTGGTCTCGACGATGTCGGCGCCGGCATCGAAGTAGGCTTTTTCAATGGCGCTAATGGCGTCCGGCCGGGTGAGGATCAAGAGGTCGTTGTTGCCTTTGAGGTCTTGCGGCCAGTCGGCGAAGCGCTCGCCGCGATAGTCCGACTCTTCCAGTTTGTAGCTCTGGATCATCGTGCCCATGCCGCCGTCGAGAATCAGGATGCGCTCCTTGAGGGCCTGCTGGAGTGCCTGGAGACGGGCGTTACGGTCGAGCATGAGGGCTACCTGAAGCTGGTTACGAGAACCGCGAATAATAGCAAAGCTGCACGCTTTTTGATCATCCGGCGATTTACATGAGCAATGCTCATGTTGCTGCGGCGTCGTGCATAACTGGCACGACCCTGTATCGACGAGACTGATCAGGTTGCGCAGTGGGTGTCGCGTCCCTGTTCGGATACGCGTACGGCGACAACCTGCTTTAGATACGTTGAGGGGTCCGTCCCGGTGGACTGAGCAACTACCTTTTTAACAGGCAATCTTTTTAACAGACAATTCCTACTAAAATGCTAGGACTTTATCCGGCGCAGTGGTTGGCGTACACTACTCAGCACGTATGAGAGGAGTTCCCATGAGCGCCATTACCATTACCGAAGCTGCACATGATTACCTGGCCGACCTGCTTGAAAAGCAGAACACCACCGGGATTGGCATCCGGGTCTTCATCACTCAACCCGGCACGCCCTATGCTGAGACCTGCATTGCCTACTGCAAGCCGGGAGAGGAAAAGCCGGACGACATCGCGATTTCCCTGAAGAGCTTCACCGCGTGGATCGACGGTATCAGCGAGCCCTTCCTGGAAGACGCGCTGGTTGACTACGCCACCGACCGCATGGGCGGCCAGCTGACGATCAAGGCACCCAATGCCAAGGTGCCGATGGTCAACGAAGACAGCCCGCTTAATGAGCGCATCAATTATTACCTGCAGACCGAAATCAATCCCGGTCTTGCCAGCCATGGCGGGCAGGTGACATTGATCGATGTCGTGGATGAGGGCGTGGCGGTGCTCCAGTTCGGGGGTGGGTGCCAAGGCTGTGGTCAGGTTGATGTAACGCTAAAGGAAGGTGTCGAAAAGACCTTGGTGGAGAGGATCCCGGAGCTAAAGGGCGTTCGTGACGTGACCGACCACACCAATCGGGACAATGCTTATTATTGAGTGATAACAGCCTGAACGGTGGGCGTATCGGTCACTTAGTTGGCAAAATGCCACTATCTCCCACCATGGCGCTCGTCAGCTGAGATAAGCTGTCCAGGTTCCAGAGGCCTGGCCAACCGAGCGAGCGCTGCATGTCTGCCGTTACCGTATTGATTTGCGATGATTCAAGCCTGGCGCGCAAGCAATTGCTGCGCGCGCTGCCGGCTGCGTGGCCGCTGGACATTCTCCAGGCTGCCAGCGGTCGCGAGGCGCTGGAACGAATTCATGAAGGTGGCGTGGACGTCTTGCTGCTTGATCTGACCATGCCGGACATGGACGGCTACCAGCTTCTGGCTGCTCTTCGCCAAGAGCAATTGGGCTGCAAGGTCATCGTGATATCGGCGGACATCCAGGAAGAGGCGGTGCGCCGGGTGCTCGAGCTGGGGGCTCTGGCATTCATCCGCAAGCCTGCCGATCCCCTGCATTTGCAACAGACCCTGGCGGGCCTCGGGGTGGTGGGTAGCGAACTTCCAGCGCTCGGTGAGCGGAACGCGGGGCAGGTCTCGTTCCGCGAGGCCTTCAGCGAGGTGGTCAACGTTGCGATGGGGCGCGCGGCGGCGTTGCTGGCCAAGGTGTTGGGGGTGTTCGTACAGCTGCCGATTCCCAATGTGAATATCCTCGAAGTCGGCGAATTGCACATGGCGCTGGCCGATGCGGCTCAGGGCGACAAATTGTCAGCGGTGTGCCAGGGCTATATCGGCGGGGGCATCGCCGGCGAGGCGCTGTTGATCTTCCATGATTCGGAGATTGCCGATATGGCGCGTCTGCTGCGCGCCGACGATTATCTCGAACTCGAGATGCTGCTCGATCTTTCCAGTCTGCTGATCAGTGCGTGCCTCAGTGGCATTGCAGACCAAATCGATGTGGTGTTTTCTCAAGGGCACCCGCAGGTGCTGGGCCAGCATGCTTCGATCGACGAGCTCATTCGCGTCAACCGGCAACGTTGGAAAAACACCCTGGCGGTGGAGATCAGCTACAGCCTGGAAGGTCATGATATTCATTTCGACCTGCTCTTGCTGTTCACCGAAGACTCGGTTGAACTGCTGGCGCGCAAACTCGCCCTGATGATGAACTGACCATGTCCGACTCGAATGATCTGAGTGAACTTCACTGGTTGCTGGCTATCGTTCAGAGCATCGATGTCGGTGTCGTGGTGCTTGATCGCGAGTACCGCATCGATGTGTGGAATACCTTCATGGAGAACCGCTCCGGACGGTTGCCAGAGGAGGCGCGCAAGAAGAGTTTTTTCGAGCTGTTCCCGGAAGTTGACGAGCAGTGGTTCCGGCGCAAGGTGGAAAACGTGGCGACACTCGGGACGCCATCGTTCACCATCTGGGAACAGCGGCCCTACCTGCTGCGATTCAAGAACTACCAGCCGATCACCGGGCTGGAAGACTTCATGTACCAGAACACCACGTTGATGCCGTTGAAGGCGCTCAATGGCAGCATCGAGCAGATCTGCCTGATCATCTACGACGTCACCGACGTGGCGACCAACCGCCGCCAGTTGCAAGCGGCGAATCAGGAACTGCAGCGCCTCTCCAGCACTGACCGCCTGACCGGCCTGTTCAACCGGGGCCATTGGGAGGAGATGTTGCGCCAAGACTACGCCCGGCATCGGCGCTACGAGCGCAATGCGGCGTTGGTGATGTTCGATATCGACCACTTCAAGAAGATCAATGACAGCTACGGCCATCAGGCCGGGGATGCGGTCATCCAGCAGACTGCCGAACTGGTTCGACGGTGCACTCGCGATGCAGACATTGCCGGACGCTACGGCGGCGAGGAGTTCGTGGTGCTGCTGCCGGACACCGATAGCAGGGGGGCTTTGACTTTTGCCGAGCGGCTACGGCAATCCATCGAAGCGCATGAAGTTGTTCACGAAGGGCGTAGCATTCGTTTCACCGTCAGTCTCGGGATCGCGGATCTCAGCGAGCCCACCCGTGGCTATGCACAACTGATCGAACGCGCGGATAATGCCCTGTATTCTTCGAAAGCCTCAGGGCGCAATCAGGTCACCCTGTACCGCTAGGATGCTGCGGTGGGTGCGGTGCGGCTGCTCAGGAATTTCAGCAAGGTGACTTCCTCGCTGCTCATCCACTTGCGCTTTCTGGCCTTGCCCAGCTGCGCCAGTTCGCCAGCAGCGAAGGCTTCAAGCACGTCGGGATGAATGTAGCACTGGCGACACACGGCGGGAGTATTGCCGAGCTGGTGAGACACCCGCTTGACCACTTCGACCAGATTGCGCCGCGCCACCGTCTGTGGTCGCCATTCACGTTTGCGCAGACAGTCCAACGCCAGGACACTGCCTGCCCAGGTTCGATAATCCTTGGCCGTGAAGTTGCCTCCGCTCATCTCGTGAATGAACACGTTGACGTCGCTCGAATTCACTGGGTGCCGCATCCCGTTTTCGTCCTGGTATTGAAACAGGTGCTGGCCGGGCAACTCCATGCAGCGGCGCACGATGCGCGCCAGTCGCCGGTTCCTTAGCCC
>NZ_JAMOIE010000028.1 GCF_024448935.1 Stutzerimonas stutzeri | reverse complement strand
TTGCAGCTTGCAGTGCCTGACCAGAATCAAGCCCATGGATAAAAGGCACGGCGCCCGCCGTGCCTTTTGTTTTCTGCTTTGCGACAATGCCGCCACTTTTTCGCTGGAACCCAGACATGACTGCCTTGAAGAATGATCGCTTTCTCCGCGCCTTGCTCAAGCAACCGGTCGACGTCACCCCGGTGTGGATGATGCGACAGGCCGGACGCTACCTGCCCGAGTATCGGGCCAGCCGCAGCAAGGCAGGCGACTTCATGAGCCTGTGCATGAACCCGGAGCTGGCCTGCGAGGTCACCCTCCAACCGCTTGAGCGTTACCCGCTGGATGCGGCGATCCTGTTCTCTGACATCCTCACCGTGCCGGACGCCATGGGCCTGGGGTTGTATTTCGAGACCGGCGAAGGCCCACGGTTCAAGAAAGTCGTCAGCAGCATGGCCGACATCGAGGCGCTACCGATACCAGACCCGGAAAAGGACCTGGGTTACGTGATGGACGCGGTACGCACCATTCGCCGCGAGCTTAACGGCCGCGTACCGCTGATCGGCTTTTCCGGCAGCCCCTGGACCCTGGCAACCTATATGGTCGAGGGCGGTTCGTCGAAGGACTTTCGCAAGTCCAAGGCGATGCTCTACGAACATCCGCAGGCGATGCATGCGCTGCTCGACAAGCTGGCGCAGTCGGTGACCCGCTACCTCAACGGGCAGATTCTCGCCGGTGCCCAGGCCGTGCAGATCTTCGATTCATGGGGCGGCAGCCTGTCCGCGGCGGCCTATCAGGAATTCTCCCTGGCCTATATGCAGAAGATCATCGATGGGCTGATCCGTGTACAGGACGGTCGCCGTGTACCGGTGATCCTGTTCACCAAGGGCGGTGGGTTGTGGCTGGAATCCATGGCAGGAACCGGAGCCGAAGCGCTGGGCCTCGACTGGACCTGCGATATCGGCAACGCGCGGGCGCGAGTGGGCGACAAGGTCGCGCTACAGGGCAATATGGATCCGAGCGTACTGTTCGCCAAGCCGGAGGCGATCCGTGCCGAGGTTGGCCGCATTCTTGCGAGTTTCGGTCATGGCGAAGGTCACGTCTTCAACTTGGGCCATGGCATCACGCCAGAAGTCGATCCAGCCCACGCTGGCGCCTTCATCGAGTCGGTGCACGAGCTGTCGGCCAAGTATCACGGTAGAAGCAGCCATAAGCCGTAAAGCCGTAAAGCCGTAAGCTTCAAGTAAAAGCAGAAGCTTGACGGCATTGCGCTGTCAGCAAGGCTGATTCGCTTCCAGCTTCCAGCTTCCAGCTTCCAGCTTGCAGCTTGCAGCTTGCAGCTGCTTCAAGGCTGTTGGTAATGCCCGGGCGTGGTACCTGGCTCGTGTTCGTGGACCAGCTTGGTCACCCGGATGTCGGTGATGCCGATGACCTCGGCCTGCTCCAGCAGCTTGGCCTCGTCGGCGTCCGCATCCGGCATCACCAGGCTGTTTTCGGCATCGCCGTTGTGCAGCTCGATCAGGTGCCGAGCGGCGCTACCCTGGGACATGCGGTCCTCTTCCGACTCGATGATCTGAACACGCGGGTCATTCTGGAAGATGTAGTTGACTTCGAACTTGTGCGACGACTTGCCGAACATGGGCAGCTCCTTGAATAGCCAAAGGGTCTGCTCTGTTGACTCGCCGGTCCAGTTATTCGTTCGACAGGCACCGACGGCAGGCCGACGGTCGGAATGCTACGGAGGAGGGCGATGGCACCCGTTGCCGTCGCAACGGCACGGGCGCTGCAGACTTACTTGAGCTTGGCGAGATTGCCCTTGATGGCCACGCCCGCCATGATCGCGCCGGCGTGGCACTCATAATTCTGGCTGTCCTTGTACTCGACGTGCTTGTAGTTGCTGGCGATGTCCACCACGGCGTTGGCGCCGGCCGCCTTGGCCGCCTGCTGCATGCCGATCAGCGCCGATTGCAGGGCCCAGCTGCACGCGCCTTCGTCAGTCTTGTTGAAGGCATTGGTCTTCTTGCTGGTGGTCACGCCGCTGCGAATGATCTGCGCGCCCTTGGGGGTCTTGCCGGCGAGGTAGAACTCCACGCTGCCGTCCAGCCTGCCGGAGGCGGTGGCTTCGGCCACCACCTGATCGAATGGCAGGTAATGGGTGGTGTCGCGAGCCTGGCTGATTCCTGGCAAAGCACAGAGCACCAGTGCAACGCCGATCCATGTGTTTTTCTTCATTGCATGCTCCTTGCGGTGTTGTGAGGGATTCAGGCCCAGCGGCGGAAAATCAACGAAGTGTTGATGCCGCCAAAGGCGAAATTGTTGTTCATGACGAATTCGTGCTGCATCGAACGCGGCGCGCCGACAAGGTAGTCCAACTCGCCGCAGCGCGGATCGATGCTATCGAGATTGAGCGTATGGATATAGCGGTCGCGATTCATCATTTCGATGCTGAGCCAGGACTCCAGCGCGCCGCAGGCACCCAGGGTGTGACCGAAGGAACTCTTTTGCGAGCTGATTGGCATGGCTGAACCGAACAGGGCTTGCGTCGCCAGGGTCTCGGCGATGTCGCCCTGTTCGGTAGCGGTGCCATGGCCGTTGACGTAGCCAATGGCTTCGGGTCTCAAGTTGGCATCTTCCAGGGCCAGTTCCATGGCGCGACGCATGGTGACCTGTTCGGGTTTGGTGGCGTGCTGACCGTCGGCATTGCTGCCGAAGCCGACCAGTTCGGCATGGATGGTGGCACCGCGAGCGAGTGCGTGTTCGAGCTCTTCGAGCACCAGCATGCCGGCGCCCTCGCCAATCACCAGGCCGTCGCGGCCGGCGTCATAAGGCCGGGGCGTGGTGTGCGGCGCATCGTTCTTCAGGCTGGTTGCGTAGAGCGCGTCGAATACCATGGCTTCGGTCGCGCACAGCTCCTCGGCGCCACCGGCGAGCATCATCGGCAGGCGGCCGAACTTGATCGCCTCATAGGCATAGCCGATGCCCTGGCTGCCACTGGTACAGGCGCTGGAGGTGGGGATTACCCGGCCGGTGAGACCGAAGAAGATGCTGATATTGGCCGCTGTGGTGTGCGGCATCATGCGAATGTAAGAGTTGGCGTTCAGGCCGTCGGCCACGGAATTGAGCAGCATGTTGCCGAAGGCCTTGATCTCCTCGGTGCTGCCGGTGGATGAGCCGCAGGCGACGCCCATGCGGCCGTCGCGGATCGACGAATCATCAAGCAGGCCGGCGTGTTCGAGTGCCTGCTCGGCGGCCTTCACCGACAACCGTGAGACTCGGCCCATGCTGCGTAGCTGTTTGCGCGTCCAGTGCCTGGGGACGACGAAATCATCCACCGGCCCGGCCAGGCGGGTGTTGAGTTCGGTGAAACGATCCCACTCGTGCATGTAGCGGATGCCACTGCGGTTGCCGCTGAAGTTGGCTTCGATGGATGCCCAGTCGCTGCCCAGCGACGTGATGCCGGCCATGCCGGTGACGACGACGCGTTTCATCAGCACAACCCGCCGTTGACCGCCAGAACCTGGCGGGTGATGTAGCTGGCTTCTTCGGACATCAGAAAGTTGACCGCACCGGCGACTTCTTCGGCTGTGCCCATGCGTTGAGCGGGAATCATCTTGAGCATTTCCTCGATAGGCAGATCGTCGTTGAGCATATCCGTGTCGATCAGTCCTGGTGCGACGCAGTTGACGGTGATACGTCGTTTACCGAGCTCGACGGCGAGCGCCTTGGCGGCGCCGATCACGCCGGCCTTGGAGGCGCTGTAGTTGACCTGGCCGCGATTGCCGATCAGCCCCGAGACCGAGGTCATGCAGACGATTCGCCCCGGTTGGCGACGGCGAATCATCGGCATCGTCAGCGGCTGCAGGACATTGTAGAAGCCATCCAGGTTGGTGCGCATGACCAGGTCCCAGTCATCCTCGGTCAGCGCCGGAAAGGCGCCGTCGCGGGTGAGGCCGGCGTTGCAGACCACACCGTAATAGGCACCGTGCGCGTCGATATCGGCTTCCAGCTGCGTGCGGCATTGCGCGCGATCGGCGATATCGAACTGCAGGATGCGCGCCTGGCGGCCCAGCTCCTGGATCTGTGCCTGGACGGCCTCGGCCTCGTCCCGCCGGGTGCGGCAATGCAGGATGATGTCGTGGCCGCTGTGGGCCAGGCGCAAGGCGATGGCGCGGCCAATGCCACGGCTGGAGCCGGTGACGAGAATGCTGTTGCTCATGGGCTGGGCTCTTGCAGATAGCTCGCCACTTCAGGCGGGCGGAACACGGTGAGACGCGCCTCGGCATGGATGCCGGGCCCGTCGAGATGGCATTCGAACACGCCCATGCCGTTGTCGTCCTGCAGCGAGCGCAGCGCGCGAATGCGTAGCGCGGCGCCAACGGGGAAGCGCTCGACATCGCATTGAAAGCGGCGGGTGCCGAGCAGAAAGCCCAGCTCCACCGGCAGCCCGGCCTGACGTGCCTGGCAACCGGCGAACGCGGCGACCGTCTGCGCCATGATCTCGACACCGACCCAGGCCGGCAGGCTGCCGTCGGGCAGGTTGTACAGCCCGCCGGGCCTTACCTTCAAGTGAGCATCGATGCTGTCCGCGTCGAATGCCTCGACCGCATCGAGCAGGATCGTGTCTCCGGCATGGGGTACCAGTTCGGCTACTGGCCAATCGATCATGGCGCGTCTCCCAGGATCAGGCTGATGTTGTTGCCGCCGAAGGCGAAGGAGTTGCTCATCAGGCGACGTGGACCGGCCGCCGCCATTGTCGTGCCGGCGGCGATCAGATCCAGGCGTGGCAGGTCGGCATCTTGCTGGCCGTCCCAGCGATGCGGTGGCAGCCGTTGGGCAGGGTTGTGCTCGGACAGGGCGAGCCAGCAGAACGCGGCTTCCAGCGCACCGGCGGCGCCCAGGGTGTGCCCGGTCAGCGGCTTGCTCGACGAACAGGCCACCCCGGCCGGAAACACCGCGGCGACCGCCAGGCTTTCCATGGCGTCATTGTGCCAGGTGGCGGTGCCGTGAAGATTCAGATAGCTGATCTGCTCCGCCTGGGTTGCTGCGCCGACGAGCGCCTTGCGCATCGCCTCGATGGCGCCCAGGCCCTGCGGGTCTGGGGCGGAAATGTGGTGGGCATCGGAACTGGCGCCACCGCCGAGCAGGGCGATGGGCGCCTCGTCGCGGCTCATCAGGAAGAGCGCGGCCGCCTCGCCGATATTGATACCGTCGCGGTTGGTCGAGAACGGATTGCAGATGCGCTCGCTGGTCGCCTCCAGGGCGCTGAACCCTTGCAGCGTCAGATCGCAAAGGCTATCCACGCCGCCGCAGATCACCGCGTCGCAAATGCCCGCATCCAACAGCCGCTTGGCACTGAGCAACGCGCGAGCGCTCGAGGTGCAGGCGGTGGAGATCGAATAGCTTGGACCGCTGAGCGCTAGCCGCTCGCTGAGAAAGCTGGCGGGGGCGCAAAGCTCCTGATGACCGTAGTGATAGCTGGCCGGTAGCTGCCCGTGACGCACCAGGTCGGCGATGCCCTGAGTGGCTTCCTGGATGCCGGTGGTGCTGGTGCCCATCACCACGCCGATGCGGGATGGACCGAAGCGGGCAATGGTCTGATGCAGCTCGGCTTCGATCTGCTCGACCGCAGCCAGCAGCAGCTGATTGTTGCGCGTGGCGTGGCGCAGCGGCGCATTGCCAAGCGTGGGCAGCTCGTCCGTGACCGCGCCGACCGGCAGCTGGCGGCCGGCGACCGCTTGCGGATAGGGCTGCATGCCCGAGCCGTCACCGTCCAGCAGGCGCCGGGCGACCTCGGCCTGGCCGCGACCCAGCGCGCAGATCAACCCCAGGGCATTCAGGTAGACGGTCATTGCTGGCGGGCTCCGGCTGGCGCGATGGGGGCGACACCATAGGTCAGCGTCGGCCCGACGTCGAGTTCGAAACGACCGTTCTCCCGATAGCGGATCTGCCAGGCGGCCCCATCGGCTGTCAGCGATCGCCCGTCCGGCTGCTGCGTCCAGCGCGTATCGGCGTAGAGCTCCTCCAACTGCTCGGCCGGGCTCAGCGCGAACAGCAATGCAGCGAACAGCTCGCGCGCCTCGGGATTCGGTGGCAGCAGGCCGTCCGCTCGCCAGTGGCCGTCGCGCAGCAGCTGGCGCGCCAGCGGGACGCCCAGCGGATCGAGCAGCGACCAGCGCAAGGCGGTGCCTTCGCGCTGGATGACCAATAACCAGTCGCGTGTCTCGCCCGCGCTCCGGCGCTGGATATGCAACTGCATCGGCAACGTCAGCTGCGACGTGTGTGTCGGCAACGGCAGCTGCCGGGCGCAGGCGCCGAGCATCAGCAGCAGCGCCAGCCAGACCAGGCGCGGTATGGGACGTGCGTTCATGCGGGACGACTCATGCCGGCCCCGAGGGGCCGCACAGCTCGGCCAGCACCCGCAAGCGGCGCTTGGGCTCGGCGACATAGGGGTTGGCGCTGTCCCAGGCGTAGCCGGCGAGGATCGAGCTGATCATCCGGCGAATCTCAGGCTGGGCGTGTTCGTAATAGATCACGTTCTGAAAACTGCCGTCGTACCAGCCCTCGACGTAGGCTCGGAAGGTGTCCACGCCACGCTTGAGCGGTGCGGCGAACTCGGTCTCCCAGTCCACCACTTCGCCTGTCAGCTGACGGTGCAGCACGGCGGCGGCCATGCTCGCCGAGCGCATGGCGATGGTGACGCCGGAAGAGAACACCGGGTCGAGGAATTCCGCCGCATTGCCCAGCAGGGCGAAGCCCGGACCGTGCAACGTTTTGACGTTCGCCGAATAGCCGCCGATCAGCCGCGCCGGGGTGTCCCACTCGGCGTGCTGGAGGATGCGCTTGAGGTTGGGCGCCTCCAGCACGAACTCTCTCAGGCATACGTCCAGATCCAGCGGTCGCCCTTCGTAGCGTTCGGCGCTGGCGACGACACCCAGGGAACAGCGGCCGTTACTGAACGGGATGGTCCAGTACCAGACGTCGCGCAACTCGGGATGGGTGGTGATGAGGATTTTTTCCCGGTCGAAGCGCGGATCGTCGATGTTGTCCTGGAGATGGGTGAACACGGCACGCCGCAGCGGAAAGCTCGACGGCGCCTCCAACTCGAGCAGACGCGGCAGCACGCGGCCATAGCCGCTGGCGTCGAGGACGAAATCCGCCTCGATGGCGTATTCGCAGGCGTCCGGCCGGCGAATCTGCAGGCGCGGACGCGAACGGTCGAAGTCTGCGGCGGTGACTTCCTCTTCGTAGCGAATCTCCACGCCCTGCGACTCGGCCTGGTCGGCCAGCAGCTTGTCGAAATCGGCGCGCTGAACCTGACAGGTGCTGTCGTGGCCCACGGTGAATTTGTCACGGAAGTCGAACTCGGTGTAGCGCTCGCCCCAGCCGAAGGCCGCGCCATGCTTGGTTTGAAACCCGGCGGCCCGTACCGCTTCGAGCATGCCGGCTTCTTCGATGAAATCCAGGCAATGCGACAGCAGGCTTTCGCCGATGGAGAAACGCGGAAACCGCTGCCGCTCGATGATCAAGACGTCATGGCCCTTGCGCTTGAGCAGGGCGGCGGCGATTGCGCCGGAAGGCCCCGCGCCGATGATGACGACGCTACGGTGTCCTGAATTCACGTAAGCCTTCCTTGTGCGACTCGACCAGATTGACGGTTAGCAGGCGCGGCCGGTAGCCAGCAGGGAACATCCATTACCAGGGAGTTGGGGCCGCGGCCAGACCGTTCAGGCGCCCGCGCCGCAACGCTCAGCATCGGTCCTCCGCGTCCGGTTCGGCCGCCCAGGGCGCCAGCGCGAAGGCAAACACCAGGCCGAGCCCCACCGCCAGACCGAAGTTGCTCACCGCAGGCGTGCTCGACAGGGCCAGCAAGCCGAACGACAGCCAGGTGGTCACGGCCGCCAGCAGGGTGCCGACCAGGCTTACCGCGGCACCGCCGATTCGTTCACGCATGAGGATGGCGTAATCCACGCCGATCGCGGTGACCAGCAACAGGCCGAACAGGCCGAACAGGGTCAACGGCTGACCCAGCCAGCCCAGGCACGCCAGGCTGCCGAGCGCCGCCAGCAGTGGCACGGCCAGGCAGCGCAACGCGCCACGCCAGCCGAAGGGCAGGCACAGCAGGGCGAAAATGAGCACAGCGGCGAAAAGCTTGAGCAACGCAGCCTGGCGCTGGGTCTCGGCAAACAGGCGATTCAGCTCGGCAGGCCGATCGATGAGACGGGTCCCGCCGATACCCTCGGCCAGACCGTGCAGCGCGGCGCTGTCGCGGAGGCCCTGCAGGCTGACCAGACCGGCGACCGAACCATCGCTTCGGACACCCAGCCACAAGGGGCGCCAAGGTTCAGCGAGCGGTCCGGCCAGCACATCCTCGAGGCTGGTCATGGGTTGTGCCAGTAGATCGGCAACTTCCTTTTCCAGTCGGTCGGCGCTGACACCGAGGTTCAGCAGGGGCTGGCTGGCCTCCAGCAAACGCGGCAGCGCGAGATGCAGGCTTCCCTGGACGGTCGTCGGGGCGACCAGCTGGCTCAGCGCGAGATAGCCGTGCAGCTTCTGCGCCGCCACCAGGTCATCGAGACGCGCGGCAAGTTCGTCCTGGCGCTCCAGCAGCTCGTCGGGCGTCGCCGCGCGAACCAGAAAATACTGGCTGGTCGGCTCGAACCCCGTGATTGCGCCGATGCGTTCGGCTTGCTGCTGCAGCCCGGGCGCACGGGCGACCCACTGGCGCAGATCGTCCTTGAAGGACAGCTGGCTGATGCCGCCGATGCAGAACAGCAAGAACCCGACCAGCAACCAGGTCGTGGGGACCCGGCGCAGCACTGCGCGGCGTAGCGTCAGTCCGCGCTGGGCCCAGCCCAGCGGCGCGGCCCAGGCTTGCAGCGGCGCGTTCAGCAGCGCAGGCAGCAGGCAAGTGGCACAGGCGAAGGCGCCGAACAGGCCCGCCGCGGAAAACACCGCCACCTGACTCAGCGCCGGGAACGGGGTGAAGCCCATGGCCAGGTAGCCGATGACATTGGTCGCCAGCGCCAGCGCCAGGCCAGGAAACGTCAAGCGCAGCGCCTTATAGGCATGCCACGGCTGCAGGGTCCAGCTCTTGGAGAGGTAGTGCAGCGGGAAATCGATGCTGACCCCGACCAGGCTGGCGCCGAGTACCAGCGTCAGCACATGGATCTGACCGAACAATGCGATACAGGCGGCGGCACCGCTCAGCGCACCGACCACCACGGGCAGCGCCACCAGCAGGACACGCGGCGTACGAAACACCAGGTGCAGCAATGCCAGTGTCGCGACGAGCGAGACGCTGCCGATCAGGCTGGCTTCCTCGCGTGCCTGTCGCTGGCCATAAGCGGCATGCAAGATGCCTCCAGCGGCGAGCAACTCGCCCTGTTCGGCCTCTACCTGATGGCGTGCCGCGCGAACCTGGTCGTCCACCAGCAGCGGCAACTGGTCGTCGAAGGCATCGCCGTGGGTGTGTGCATGGATCACCGCCCAGCGCTGGCCGGCATGCTCGGCCACCCATAGACCATCGAGACGCGGATGGACATGGCCCGGTTGCGGCAGGTGTCGCTGCGCCAGATCGGCGAAACCGAACCAGTCCTGCTCGATCGGCACCAGGCCGGTATTTTCGAACGGGCTGTAAAGGCGTTGTAGACGCTGTTGAACGAAGTCCTCGGGCGAGGCAACAAGGGCTTCTCGACTCGCCCGGTCGAGCAGTGCCAGGCGCTGATCGAGCAACTGCTGGCGCACCGCAGGCAGCTCGGCTTGCACCGAGCGGCGGACCTCGGCGAACAGGCCGCTGCCTCGCAAGTTGTCGGTAATTTCGTCGGCCAGCGCGAAGGCCTTCGCTTCATCCTCGTGATGAACCAGCAGCATCAGATCGCGATTCAGCGGTTGCTGTACCCGCTGCTCGGCGAGTTGCTCCAGCTCACCCGGCGCGCCGCTGGGCAGCAGTTTCAGCAGGTTGGCGGTGACCGGCGGGCCGTCGCGCCATTGCCAGGCGGTCAGCGCCACCAGCCCGAGCAGTGCGACGAAGAACAACCAGGAAAGCCAGGCCGGCAGCCTGAGCGCTTGGTCAGTCGGCGAAATTATGGCGTTCGCTGGGGCTCAGCTGTTCGTCGATCTGGCTGTCGGTCAGCAACAGCAGCGTGCTGTCGCCCTGGGTTTCGATCAGTTCGATGCGCTCGGCCGTCGAGCCGCCCTGAATGAGAATGCGGGTGAAGATCTGCCCGAGCAGTTTCGATCGTGGGGTCAGGCTCAACGCCCAGTTCTCCGCGGTGCCGCTGAGCGCCAGTTCGAAATCGCGTTTCAGCACCTCGGTGTCGCCGCGCAGCACGGCGAGGAACAGGGCGTTCTGGCGCGCCGCGGCGCCCTGCTGATGGGTCGGCTGCCAGCCGCTGGCGTCACGTCGGGCGATTCCCGATGCGCTGATGCGGTAGTCCTGTTGCAGCGGTTCGCGCAGGAACCAGAGCAGGCCGTGGTCGCGCGCCAGGACGAAGGTTCCAGTACTGAGGAGCGGCTGGGGCAACGCGCGCAAATACTTTTCCTGGGTAAAGTTGCCGCGAATGACCTCGGGTTCGCTCAACTGGCGGCTCAGTTGCGTCAGGTCGAAGGTGTCGGCGCGCCCGGCTATCGTCAGCAGCAGACTCATCACCAGCAACATCGGTGCCGCAAGGCGCTTGGGCAGTCGGCTCACGATAGGGCTCGCTCCACGGCGTCGACAAAGACGCTGGGCGACGCCAGCAGCATCTCGCGACTGGCGATCTCCACCGCGACCTGCACGGTGCTGCCACGGGTCATGCGCTCGCCGGTCTCGGCGTCGCTGATCAGGTAATGGATCTTCAGGCGGTTCTCCCACTCGACCAGATCGGCACGAACGACGATGCGCTGATTGAAGCGGGCGCCACGTATGTAGCGCAGTTGCACGTCGATGATCGGCCAGGCGTAGCCGGCATCGCGCATCTGCGTGTAGTTGTGCCCGATCCGTTCCAGCAGCGCGCAGCGTGCGACTTCGAAGTACTTGATGTAATGGCCGTGCCAGACCACGGCCATGGAGTCGACGTCGAAAAAGGGCACCAGCACCTCGACCTTTGCCTGCAGCACGCCGCCCTTACGCATACAGCCCCCAGTGTTGCGCACGGATGCGTTGCAGACACAGGCGCAGTTCGCCTTCCAGAGCGCGGTCCTCGATCAGTGGCGGGAAATCCTCACCCAGCGCGGCGTGCATGGTTTGCAACGGCACCGGAAGGGGTCGTGCGGACCGGGCCTGCTGGCGCAGCCAGACACCCTGGTTGGCGGCGAGCAGCGTGGCGGCGGCGACCTGCTCGGTCAGTTCCAGGCTGCGCAGCGCATCGCGCGCGGCGATGGTGCCCATGCTCACCTTGTCCTGGTTGTGGCACTCGGTGGAGCGCGAGAAGACGCTGGCCGGCATGCTGTTCTTCAGCGCTTCGGCGGCCCAGGCGCTGGTGCCGATCTGCACCGCCTTGAAGCCATGATTGATCATCGCGGTGGCGGCCGGCGCACCGGACAGGTTGCTCGGCAGGCCGTGGTTGTAACGACTGTCGACCAGCAGCGCGAGCTGGCGGTCGAGCAGATCGGCGACGTTGGCCACCAGGTTCTTCAGGCTGTCCATGGCGAAGGCGATATGGCCGCCGTAGAAGTGCCCGCCGTGCAGCACCCGCTCGTTGTCCGCGTCGATGATCGGGTTGTCGTTGGCACTGTTCAGTTCGGTCTCGATGAACTGCCGCAGCAGACCCAGGCTGTCGGCCAGAACGCCCAGCACGTGCGGCGCGCAGCGGATGGAGTAGCGGTCTTGCAGGCGATGCAGGCCAAGACCGCTGGAAGCTGCTGCGCTAGGTGCGGCTGCCTTGAGAGCCGGTTCGGCCTGCTCATTTACTGCTTGTAAACTCCGCGGCCTCGCCGTCTCTCGCCTCGCCGCGCCGTCGCTCGCGACGCTTCCAGCAGCCTTGGGTGCGGTTGGTGCCTCGATGGCCAGATCCTGACGAATCCAGGCGGCTACTTGCATTTGCCCCGGGTGCGGCTTGGCGGCGAACAGGCGTTCGTCGAAATGCTCGGGATTGCCTTCCAGGGCGACAACGTTGAGCGCGGTGATGCGCGTGGCCAGTTTCAGCAGGTAATCGGCACGGGCATAGGCGAGGCAGGCCAGGCCGGTCATCACCGCAGTGCCATTCATCAGTGCCAGGGCTTCCTTCGGGCGCAGGGTCAGCGGCGTCCAGCCCAGCTGGCGATGCACCTCGATGGCGCTGCGGCGCTCGCCGCGGAACATGACTTCGCGCTCGCCGGCCAGCGCCGCGGCGACGTAGGACAGCGGCGTCAGATCGCCGCTGGCGCCCACCGAGCCTTCCTCCGGAATCAGCGGCAGGACGTCGTATTCGAGGAACGCCTGCAGGCGGTCGAGCAGCTCGATGCGTACGCCGGACATGCCGTGTGTCAGCGAACGCAAGCGGGCGGCCAGCACCGCGCGAGTGGCTTCGGCGTCGAGCCGCTTGCCGAGGCCGCAGCCATGAAAGGTGAACAGGTGCTGCGGCAGCGCCTCGACCTGATGCAGCGGCACCGCCACCACGCACGAATCGCCATAGCCGGTGGTCACGCCGTAGATCACGCCTTCGCGGTCGAGCAGGGTGTCGAGAAACTGCGCGCCGCGGGCGATGCGGCTGCGAAAGGCTTCGTCCGCCTGCAGCTGGGCCGGCGCACGGCGCTGGGCCACGGCCAGCAGATCCTCGATGCGCAGGGGGCTTTCGCCAAAGATCACGGGCTCAGCGTTGGTCATGGGTGTTCCAGAAAGGGTAGAAGTTGAACCATTGCAAAGGGGCGTCCAGGCAGCGGGTCGCCAGGCGGTCGGCATAGCGCTGCACCCACTGCTGCACCACCGCATCGCGCTCGCCGCGGCGCCATTGAATACGTTCGGCGAAGGGCTCCAGGTGGACATGAAACTGCTTGCCCTGTTTCAGGCAGAACAGCAGATTGGCCGGGCATTGCAGCAACCCCGCCAGCAGCCAGGGGCCCTGGGGGAAATTCGCCGGCTGGCCCAGGAAGTCGGCAGTCGCGATGCGCGCGCCATGCAGCGGCACCCGGTCGCCGGCGATCGCCAGCCATTCACCGGCATCCAGCCGCCGCGACAGTTCCATCATGATGGCCGGGTCCAGCTCGCTGACCTGGATCAGGCGCAAATTGCTCGCGCCGGGTTGGTCGAGCAGCCGGTTGAAACGTTCGGCGTGGCGCGTATGCACCAGCACGTTCATCTTCACCTTGCGGCCCATCTCGGCCAGCGCTCGACAGATTTCCAGATTGCCCAGGTGCGAGCCGACCAGCAACTGACCTCGCGATGCTTCAAGCTCCGCATGCAAATGCTTGCTGTCGTGCAGCACCAGCCGGTCGAGTTCGAGCCGGCCACCCCAGGCGTCGAGTTTGTCCAGCAAGGCGTCGGCGAAGCCCATGAACTGGCGATAGACCGAGCGCCAGCTGGGCACCAGCTCACCGCGGCCGCTCCAGTCGGCGAGATGGCGTTGATAGGCCCAGGCGCTCTGACGGGCGCTGCGGCCGAACAGGTAGAAATACAGCACGATCAGGTACAGCAGCGGCGCCATGGCACGGCGGCCGAGCAGGCGCACGGCGCTGGCGGTGAGCTTCATCAAGACGAAGCTGCCGCGCTCGCGGTGCGCTGCCCAGTGCACGCCGGACGCGGCCTTTCCGCTCATCCGCGCCACCGACGCCGAAGCAGGGCAGGCGCCCGCAGCAGCATGCCGCCGAACAGCCGGGCGTGCAGCGCGGAGATCAACAGGTTGTCGCGCCAGAGGCGGAAATGCGAGACGCCATCGGCCGGGTAATGCACGCGCGTCGGCAGCCAGACCATCGGTTGCTCGCGCCAGTGCAGGCGCACCAAGATTTCCGTATCGAAATCCATGCGCTGGCCCAGTGTCGTCGAATCGAGCAGGGCCAGGGTGGGGGGCAGCGGGTAGACGCGAAAACCGCACATGGAGTCGCGGATCGACAGCGACAGGGTGTTGATCCAGACCCACACATGGGTCAGGTAGCGTCCATAGAGCCGGCTTTTCGGCACGCTCGAGTCGTACTCGGGGTAGCCGCAGATCAGCGCCTGCGGTGCCTGGCTGGCGCGATCGAGAAACAACGGCACACGGGTGAGATCGTGCTGACCGTCGGCGTCGACCTGCAGCGCATGGCTGAAGCCCAGGCGGAACGCCTCGCGCAGCCCGGAGGCCACCGCCGCGCCCTTGCCCAGGTTTTCGCCGTGCCGGAGCAGGTGCACCGACGGATGCTGCGCCAGCGCATCGATGACCTGCGCCGCGGCGGGGCGGCAGGCATCGTCGATGAGCACGCAGTGCAGGTCTTCGGCGAGCAGCGCGCGAACGACTGACGGCAAGCTGCGCTCGTGGTTGTAGACCGGGATCACCGCACAGGGTTTGAACCAGTCTTCATCGATGGCCAGCGACAGCTGTTGACGGACGCTCGGCTGCGTGGGCGAGGCGTCAGTGGCAGATGCAATTGGAGCAAGGGTGGTCACAGTGTTTCTCCCAGCAGAATGCGCCCGGACGAGCAGGGCGCATCGCCGTTGCGGTAAGCGAAGTACAGCTTGCTGCGCTCGCGGTCGAAACGCAGGGTCAGCTGCAACTGGTCGCCTGCTCGGGCGAGCTGTTGAAACTTGAGGACTTCCATGCCGTGGAAACGTGGCGGCAGATCATCGATCAGCTCGCGAGCGAGGCCAATGGCCCAGTCGATCTGCACGACGCCGGGTAGCACCGGTGCTTGCGGGAAATGACCGGTGAAATGTGCCAGGTCCAGCGGGATGCTCAGCTCGATGTGCCACTGGTCATCGTGCCGGGAGGCGCCGAGGCGTTCGGGTTGCAGCGGGCGAGGCGCCTGCAGCAGCGTTTCAAGTTGCGCCTGGGGCAGCTTGCCCTGGGTATTGTGAGGCAGTTGTCGCACCAGTCGCCAGCGACGCGGTAAGGCCAGCGCCTCGCAGTGATTCGCCAGGTGGTTGCGCAGTGTTTCGGTCAAGGCGCGTCGGCCGCCGTTGCGCAGCGCATGCAGCCCGGCCTCGCTGAGGGCAACCAGGGCCGCGAGGTAGGCGCGGTTGTCGACGATCACGCCGAGGCGTGCTTCGCTGACGAAAGGGTGAGCGACCAAGGCCGCTTCCAGCATCGGCAGGGAGATGCGTTTCTCTTCCAGTTTGACGATGCGGTCCAGCCGGCCGAGCAGCTCGAAGCGCCCGTCGGCCTCGATACGCGCCGCGTCGGCCGTCTGCTCGACATGGCTTGGCGGCAGGCAAGGTGAGGCGATGCGCAGCGCGCCTTGTTCATCAAGGCTCAGCTGCACGGCGGGGAATGGCTGCCACAGGTTGCCACCCTGACGCCAGGCGATGCCGCCGGTTTCCGAGCTGCCGTAGATTTCCGTCGGTAGCTGGCCCAGGCGCTGTTCCAGTCGCTGCGCTGCCAGCGTATCGAGGGGGCCGCCGGAGGAAAAAATCCGGCGCACGTTGCGCAGAGCTGGCCAGTCGAGGTTGTTGCCCATTCGCTTGAGCAGTGCCGGGCTGGCCACCCAGCAAAAGCTCGGGTGCTGACGACTGGCCAGTTGGATGTCCTCGGGAAAAGGCTGGGCACGGCGCAGAAAGGGACGGCCGGCGCACAGTGGCCAGAGCACGCGGAACAGCAGTCCGTAGATGTGCTGCGCGGCAACGCTGGCGATCATGCAGGCATCGCCGAGATCGGCCCCCCAGCAGGCCTCGAGCGTTTCCACTTCGTTCGCCAACTGGCGCAGGCGCTTGTCGATCAGTTTCGGTTCGCCGCTGGAACCGGAGGTGCAGAGCAGCAGTCGGCACTGGTCCAGGTCCAGCTTCGCCCCCGCGAGCGGCTCGGCCATGAGGTCCGCGATCCGCACGTCGCCGTCCTGGTCCGTCAGCCAGAGGTCGGCCTGGTGGGCCAGTCGCGCGCGGTTCGCGGGCTGCAGATCGGCCGGTAGCAACACCGTTACGCCGGCTCGCCAGGCGCCAAGCAGCGCGATGGCCAGCTCACCCGCATCTTCCAGATGAACCGCGAGGCGGGCGACACCGCGATTGCGCAGCCCGGCGGCCAGGCGCAACGCTTGCTGGCGCAGCTCGGCGTGCTCCAGGTCGGGGGCCAGCGTGACCGGCCGCGAGTTGGGCGTCTGATCGAGCAGGTGTTCCAGGGAAATCCAGTTCATTTAGCGTTCCTGACTCGCTGGCGCACCAGCCACTCGCCGGCAAATAGCAATCCCATCAGCAGATAGGCGATCAACCCGGTGTACAGCATCCACCAGCTCAGCGGCGCCCACAGCGCGAGGCCACTGGCGATGCCGGCGTTGACGATGAAATAACCCACCCAGACCCAGGTCACCCGTCGCGTGTAGCGCACCGCCGCGGCGGGCAGCTCGGGCTCGCTCAGACGTGCCAGGCGCTCGATGATCGGCATGCCTGAGCACAGGCTGCCGGCAAACAGCCCGAGCAGCGCCAGGCTGATCAGCACCGGATACCAGCGCAGCAGCGCAGGCTCGCCCATCAACCCGAGCAGCAGGCAGAACAGCAAGGCCGCGGCTGCCACCGTGCGGCTCAGCTGTGTTTGTTTGCCGCTGAACATCCGTGCCAGCCAGAGCGCACCGAGCAGCAGGGCGAACAGCCGGGGCGACAGGTGCTCCAGGCCCAGGTAAACGGCGAACGGGTAGGCGAGGCCAGCCAGCAACAGGCCGAGAGCAATCAGCCGGCTGGCGTTCGCCTTGCCTGGTGGTGCGGGTGCTTGCATCGCGTGTTAGCCATTTGAAGTGCATGACGCAGGCGTCGTCCGGTGGATGGCCGGACGATGTCTGGCTTTTCTTGATCTGTGCGGCTCAGGCCGTTTGCGGGTTCACCAGGCGGTACACCGCCTCGACGACGTCGCCCACGGTACGGACCGACTTGAACTCCTCGGCGGCGATCTTCTTGCCGGTCTGGCGCTTGATGTGGTCGATCAGGTCGACGGCGTCGATGCTGTCGATCTCCAGGTCCTGATACAGGTTGGCGTCGAGGCTGATGCGCTCGGGGTCGAGTTCGAAGAGTTCGACCAGCGCGTCGCGCAGGGTCTGGAAGATCTCGTTGCGACTGTTCACGTTTGGGGGCCTCCGCAGGCGGCGGCGCGGTTGGCGCTAACGTAGGCGGCCAGGCTGTCGACACTGGCGAAATGCTTGCGGGTGTCCTTGGCATCGGCGTCGATCTTGATGCCGAAGCGCTTCTGAATCGCCAGGCCCAGTTCCAGCGCGTCGACCGAGTCCAGCCCGAGGCCTTCGCCGAACAACGGCTGGTCGGTCGCGATGTCATCCGGGCCGAGGTCTTCCAGACCCAGGGCGTCGATGATCAGTTGCTTGATTTCACGCTGCAGTTGGCTCATCGAGTGCGAGCTCCTTTATGAAGTGTCGGTGCAGATGGTCATTGAGTCGCCGCGAGGCGATGGGTGCCGCTCCCCGTGCGGCAAATGTCTGCGGGTCGATATCCTCCCCAACGCGCAGATGAAAATGGAAACGTCTTGCCGGGATGCGGTACCAGGGCTCGGCCTTGGTCAGGGTGCTCGGCGTCACGCTGATCACCACCGGTGTCACCAGGCGCGCGCCGCGCAGGGCAATGGCCGCCGCGCCGCGATGAAACTGCGGTGCCTGGCCGGGCGTGGTGCGAGTACCTTCCGGAAAGATGATCAGCGTCTGGCCCTGCTGCAGCGCGTCGGCAGTTTCATCGAGCATCTCGGCGCTGCCGTTGTTGCTGATGTATTGCGCCGCGCGGATCGGCCCTCGAGTGAACGGGTTGTCCAAAAGACTCTGCTTGACCACGCAGTTGGTGTCGCGGATCAATGCGATCAGTACTACGACATCGATGAGGGAAGGATGGTTGGCGATCACCAACTGGCCAGGGCGGCCGAGGCGCTCGGCGCCTTCGACTTCGTAGGTCAGCACGCCGCTGCGATACATGAACTGGACGAACAGCCAGAACAGTCGGCTCACGGTCTGGCGTGCCCGACGGCGGCGCGCGGCGTGATCGCCAGGCAGCAGGCCAAGCAAGGGGAAGACCAGCAGCCGCAGACAAAGCCCGCCGAGGCCAAACAGGGTAAACGACAGACCGGTCGCGATCAGGCGCCACAGCCATGGCGCGCTGGGCCGATTGTTCAATGAGTCTGCTGCCAGTTCCATTGGCGTCTCTTCCATCGATGCTGACAGCCGGATGTGCCGTTGAGCAGCGCGCAAACCAGCCCGATCGCGTGTGGGCGAGGTGGCGGGGTGGCGTCTTCATCGGCGGCTTCGAGGCTCAATTGCCAGGAGTGGCCCGGCTTGAGCAACAGCGCTACGGCATAAGGAAAGCTGACGTCGCTGATCCAGGGCGCATAGACGGCGGGGGGCTGGTCTTCGGCAATCACCACCAGCACGGCCGGCGCGCCTTCGCCGAGCAGCATGGACGCCTCGAGCACGGCATGCTCCAGGCCATCGCCTTCGGCGGCCAGCGCGGTCATCTCGCTGGTGTCTTGCTGCTGAATCGACCAGAGGCCGATGATCGCGTTATGCACCGACAGGCTGAATTGAGTCGGCGAAAGGGGCTCGCCATCTGCCAGATCATTGAGGATGGCAAAGGTGCGTGCGGTTTCTCCATGGCGCGAGGCATACACCATGGGCATCGGCGACTGCCCGGCAGCCAGTGGCGCAGCCACGGCGAATACCATACGCGCCAACCGGCTGAGCCGTCGGCGTTGCATGGCGGGCAGGAAGCTGACGTCCGGCTGCGCGTCGCTGTTTTTGAGGTCGTATGGATGCCGAGCCCAAATCGCCCAGTCATCAGCGAGTGCCAGACCTGGAGCCCAGGCCTGCCATTGATCGATATCGAATTGAATCACGCGTGAACTCACCGGCTCGTCCGCGAGCCTTGTTATTGGCGTGTCGACGTCCCTGTGCAGCGACTATCGGTAAATTATCCGCCGTGAAAGTGGCGGCATTATCCAATCGCGATCCGGCTGAGGCAAACGTTGCTTGAAATATCCGGATAAGAGGTACGCGTGCTTCGCGGAACCAGAAGCGAAACGCACGGTCTTTTATTGGTTTTTTCGCACTTACAGGGGCTTTCGCTCCGGGGAGAAGACCGATTCGAGGCGTGTACCTCCACGCGCGACCTCGTCTCGTTACAAAAAGCGTTCAGGCGGGCCAGCGCCCGTCATACCCCCTGCTGCTGGAGCCATGCCAGCAATTGCGGCAACGGCATTGCCCCGCTCTGGCGCGCAGTCTCGCTTCCATCCTTGAACAGGATCAGGCTCGGAATCGAGCGAATACCGAGCTGGCTCGACAGCTGCGGGTTGGCTTCGCTGTCCAGCTTGGCCAGCCGACAGCGACCCTGCAGCTGCGCAGCCGCCTGCTCGAAGATCGGCGCAAAGCTGCGGCACGGCCCGCACCAACTCGCCCAAACGTCCACCAGTAACGGCAAGTCGCCCTTGACCTGATTGGCGAAGCTCGCCCGGCTCAGTTCGAACGGTGTATCGGTCAGTACCGCAGATTTGCAACGGCCGCAGCGCGGACCCGCGGCCAATCGGTCGGCTGGGATGCGGTTGAGCCCGGCGCAGTGCGCGCAGGGAACGACGAGGGCGCTCATGGAAAATCTCCGGTGACATGGCGACTATTGTGTTCTTTGTCATGCGCTTGGCGTATATCGGATTTGCCATGCAGCCTACTACAGCCCTCCGCCCCTGGCTAAGGGGTGAGCTCTACTACGCCGGTAATGCGAAGACGCCGTTTTCGATCCAGAGCATTCCAGGGTCTTTTAGCCTGGTGCAGGCGATTCAGCATTGCGGCGAGTCGTTGTGGGCGCGCCAGGACACGAACCGTCCGGGCCGCCGTTGTACTCGCCGGTACCGCTGGCGTTCGAGCGTGGCATACCGCGCAACCCGTTCATCAGTGCCGGGGCGCTGGTGATTTGCGACATCAGCCAGTCGCGCCTTGCCGTGCCGGCACTGTTGCCCGGCAAGAGCGGCGTGGGTGGCGGTATCGTGGCGGTGGTGCCGGGGCGCTTCACGGTCTGCGTCTGGTCGCCTGAATTGAACCAGGCCGGCAATTCGCTGATCGGCATGGCGCACTGGCGAAGCTCTCGCAGCGCATCGGTTGGTCTACCTTCTAAAGAACACTGATACAGATTCATCACGTCGGGGCTCGCGCCCGGCGTTTGTTACGGTCTGTCACAGCTGTGCAGTGTCCGGCCGGACGTGTGCAACGTCGTACCTAACCAAACCCTAAGAGAGATCGTGCTATGAGTCTCGCTGACAAGACGACCGAAACAGCGCAGGAGGCGCTCGACAACCTGATCGCGGGGGTCATTCGGTTCCGTGAAGACATCTATCCGCAGCAGCGTGAGCTGTTCAACAAGCTGGCCCACGAGCAGACGCCGCGGGCCATGTTCATCACCTGTGCGGACTCGCGAATCCTGCCCGAGCTGATCACCCAGAGCTCGCCGGGCGACCTGTTCGTGACGCGCAATGTCGGCAATATCGTGCCGCCCTACGGGATCATGAATGGCGGCGTGTCGACCGCCATCGAGTTCGCGGTGATGGCGCTTGGCGTGCATCACATCATCGTCTGCGGCCATTCCGATTGTGGCGCGATGAAAGCGGTGCTGAATCCCTCGAGCCTCGACGGGATGCCGACCGTACGGAGCTGGCTGCGACACGCCGAAGTGGCCAGGACGGTGGTCGAGGAGAACTGCGGCTGCGCCGACCACAACACCCTTGGCGTGCTGACCGAGGAGAACGTGCTGGCCCAGCTCGACCATCTACGTACGCACCCCTCGGTGGCGGCGCGGCTGGCCAGCGGGCAGCTGTTCATTCATGGCTGGGTTTACAACATCGGCACCAGCGAAATCCGCGCCTACGATGCGGCCAAGGGCGAGTTCCGTCTGATCGGCGACGGCCCACTGCCGATGGCCACACCGAAGTCACGCTACGTCTGAGCGCCTCGCGACCCCGGTGCGCTCAGGGCGCCTTGCGATCGCGTATCAGATAACAGAAGTCGGGGGTCTTGCTGCAGCCGGCATAGCCCTCGCCAATGACATCATTGAGCGCGCTCTGCAGACGCTCGACGGCTTCGTCGGGCGTGTCCTTGTGCAGCGCCAGGTACAGGTATTCGGCGTGGAAGCTCAGCACAGGCTGCAACCCCTCGACGCCCTGTTCTTTGGCGCGGTAACGCCAGACCGGATCGGCCGTGGCCCACAGATCCAGGCGGCCGCTGAGCAGTTTGCGCAGGTTTTCCTCTTCGCTGAGGCTGTCGATCGGGCGCAATCCTTGCCGTTCCAGGTACTGGCTGATGCCGCTGCTTTTCTGCGCGCCGATTTTCAGCCCCTGGGCCTGGGTGAGGGAGTTGAGATCGATGGGCTTGGCCGGCGCCGCGAGCAGCACGCTGTCGTAGCGGGCCAGTGGCCCGATCCACTTGAATAAGCCTTCGTTCTGCGCCGTACGGGTGACTGAAAACAACCCGTGACCGGTGTCGGTGAGGGTCTGGTTGTAGATGCGGTCCCAGGGCGAGCGCAGCGTCAGGTTGTAGCCGATGCCGGCACGTTTGAAGATCTCCCGCACGGTGTCGGTGGCGATGCCTTGCACCTCGTCGCCGCGGGCGAAGCGCTTGTGGCTCGGCCCCATGTTGAAGGGTGGAAAGTTGTCGGTCTGCAGGATGATCTGATAGTTCTTCGGTAACTCGGCGCGCGCGCCACCGCTGAGGGCGAGTAGAACACTGAACAATAGAATGACATTACGGGACAGGCCCATGGCATCGGCTCCTTGACGCTGTTTTTATTGTTGGCCGTTGCAGCGTAGTCCGTCGTGCGCGCGCATGCCAGCCTGCAGCGGTAGCAGGTGAGCGCGGTGGCGTCTGGATCCGGGGGGAAATGGCTGACGATAGGCCGGGGCCGAACAGCCGGCCGCTGCCCGCCGCTTCGCAGTGGCTTGCGCGGGCCTTTGGGCCGTCAGCGATCAACGGTGCGCGGGGGCTGTAGCGGCCCGGTGCACCCTGGCAGGGCAGAGGGCGCGGCTGCGTTTACTTATGCAGCACGAATTGGCCGGTGAAACGCACTGCGTCCCGGCCGTCCGCAGCCAGAACGCGACTGCGCAGGGTCAGGCGCGAACGGCCACGGCGACGGTAGATCATCTCGAATCGCTCCCAGGCGCTATCGTCCGGGGCCGAGCAGACCGCGGTGGCGTCATCCATCACGGGCAGCGGATAGTCGATCAGGCCCTCCTGAATGACGATATGGCCCTCGTCGATCCCGGCCTCGCGCAGGCGCAGGTGCAGCCAGCCCCAGCCCGCCAGCACCGAGGCGCAGTAGAGGCTGCCACCGAACATGCTGCTTTTGTGGTTGATGTTCGCTTGCAGCGGGACCGTCAGGCGCAGCTCATGATTTTCCCAATGCTCGACGCGCAGGCCCATCGCGCGGGTCAGTGGGATGTCGTGGTGCAGAATGGCTTCCAGGTAGCGGCTATCGCGGCTCATGCCGGGTGGATTCCTAAACGTGTGCGGATACAGGCAGACGTCAAGCATGACTGCTGAGTCACGATATTGCCAGTTTCCGCGGCATTTATTGCGGCCATTCCCCGCCGTTTCGGTTGGGTGGGAAGGCGGCGTTAGCGCGCTGCGGTCTTCTACTGGGCGGTCTTCTTCTGATAGGCAATAGCCAGGCCTTGGGCCGACATCGGGTGGTTGCGGCAGGTCTCGGGGCGCTTGGCACAGACCGTGCACAAGCGTGTTCTGCGATCGAGGTAAAGACAGTTTCCATTGGCCTGTCGGGGCAGGGTGAAGATGCCGTGCTTCTGATCGAAATGTTCATCAAGGCCTTCTTTGCCCAGGCGTTTGGCAATGCCCTTGAGCGGCTCGTCATGCTCGAAGGCATCGGCCACTTCGAGGCGGATCAAGTCATCGATCGGCACCTCGACCGGCAAAGTGCAACACGTGGCGTGGCAGTCTCGGCACGGGCCGTTGCTGTATCGCGCCCAGGTTTCCAGGCGCTCGGGGTCGGCAGAAGCGATCGAACGCGGGTGCACGGCGGCGATATCGGTAATGGCGGCGCGCGATCCTGGCGACACGGGGTGGAATTTCCAGCGAAGCCGACGAGTCGAACGCCGGACGCACGGTCGCGCAGATGCTGCTGAAACCTGCAAGCTTGTCTGTATTACCGTATTTTTCGAGGCGGCCTGGCGCCGCCATGAATGCTTCGTATCCTTTCACCCGCTGCACGAGGTCTGCCCATGACGCAAAAAACGACTGCTCCCAACGCCGATGAGGTCGCAGCTTTTCGTGAAAACGTAATCAGCAAGCTGACCTATTCGATCGGTAAGGACCGCGAGCATGCCGCCGACCATGATTGGTTCGAGGCGGTGGCGCTGGCCACGCGTGACCGTATGATCGACCAGTGGATGGACCGTACTCGACAGGGTTATCGCGAAGGCAAGAAGCGGGTCTATTACCTCTCGCTGGAATTCCTCATAGGCCGTCTGCTCACCGACAGCCTCAGCAACCTGGGCCTGCTCGATGTGGCACGCGAGGCGCTGGCCAGCATAGATGTCGACTTCGAGCGCATTCGCGTGCTCGAGCCTGACGCTGCACTGGGTAATGGCGGCCTGGGACGACTGGCGGCCTGTTTCATGGAAAGCATGGCGACCCTCGGTGTGGCCGCGCATGGCTATGGCATCCGCTACGATCACGGCCTGTTCCGCCAGGCGATCGTCGATGGCTGGCAGCACGAGCAGACCGAGACCTGGTTGAATTTCGGCAATCCTTGGGAATTCGAGCGACCCGAAGTCAGCTACCTGATCGGTTTCGGCGGCAGCGTGGCGGCGATGCCGTCGGATGGCAGCAGCTCTGCTCAGCCCAAGCATTTCTGGCACTGGGCCGAAGTGGTTCGTGCGATTGCCTACGACACGCCAGTGGTGGGCTGGCGCGGTGCGAGCGTCAATACGCTGCGCCTGTGGCGTGCGCGGGCTGAGGCGGACTTCCATCTGGAGCGCTTCAATGCGGGTGACCACGTCGGTGCGGTCGCCGAGGAAGCGCGCGCCGAAAGTATCTCCCGTGTTCTGTATCCCGCCGATAGCACCGAAGCAGGGCACGAATTGCGCCTGCGCCAGGAGTATTTCTTCGTCGCGGCGTCCTTGCAGGACCTGCTGCGCCGGCATCTGGATCAGCGCGGCACGCTGCTGAACCTGCCGGAATTCGCCGCCATCCAGCTCAACGACACGCACCCGGCCATCGCCGTTGCCGAGTTGATGCGCCTGCTGGTGGACGTGCATGAAGTGCCGTGGCGCAAGGCCTGGGAGCTGACCGTCGGCACCCTGTCCTACACCAACCACACGCTGCTGCCCGAGGCGCTTGAAACCTGGCCCGTAGGGCTGATGGAACGCCTGTTGCCGCGGCACATGCAGATCATCTACCTGATCAATGCCCAGCACCTCGATGCGTTGCGGGAGCGGGGTATCCACGACGTCAACCTGCTGCGCTCGGTGTCCCTGATCGAGGAAGGCCACGGCCGCCGCGTACGCATGGGCAACCTCGCGTTTCTCGGTTCGCACTGTGTTAACGGTGTTTCAGCACTGCACACCGGTCTGATGCGCGAGACGGTGTTTACCGACCTGCATTCGCTCTATCCCAAGCGGATCAGCAACAAGACCAACGGTATCACTTTCCGCCGTTGGCTGTATCAGGCCAACCCGCAGCTGACCCGCCTGCTGGTCGATCATGTGGGTGAAGAACTGCTTGATTCACCGGAGACGCTGCTGCGCCAGCTGGAGCCTTTCGCCGATCAGCCGGATTTCCGCGCCCGCTTCGCCGCCCAGCGCCAGGGCAACAAGCAGTTGCTGGCGCGCATGATTCAGGAGCGACTGGGGATCAGCGTCGATTCGAATGCGTTGTTCGATGTGCACGTCAAACGCATCCACGAATACAAGCGTCAATTGCTGAACCTGCTGCATACCGTCGCGCTGTACCAGGCGATTCGCTCCGACCCGGGCGGCACTTGGGTCCCGCGTGTGAAGATCTTCGCCGGCAAGGCGGCGGCCAGTTATCACACGGCCAAACTGATCATCAAGCTGACCAACGATATCGCCCGGACCATCAACGACGATCCGACCGTGCGTGGGCTGCTGAAGGTCGTGTTCCTGCCGAACTACAACGTCAGTCTGGCCGAACGCATCATCCCGGCCGCCGACCTGTCCGAGCAGATATCCACGGCCGGGCTCGAGGCGTCGGGCACCAGCAACATGAAATTTGCCCTGAACGGCGCGCTGACTATCGGCACGCTGGATGGCGCCAACGTCGAAATGTGCGAGCAGATCGGTGCCGAGCATATGTTCATCTTCGGCATGACTGCGCAGGAGGTCGAGGCGCGCAAACAGGCCAACGAATACAACGCCGAAGCCACCATCATCGGCTCGCCGCGGCTCAACGAGGTGCTGATGGCGATCCGCGATGGTGCCTTCTCGCCTGAAGATACGGGTCGCTACACCGCCTTGATCGACGGCTTGAAATGGCACGATATCTTCATGGTGTGTGCCGACTTCGAGGCCTATTGGCAGGCGCAGCTGGAAGTCGAGGCGCGCTGGTGCGATGCGGACAGCTGGTGGCGCTCGGCGGTGCTCAACACGGCACGCACCGGCTGGTTCTCGTCGGACCGTACCATTCGCGAATATGCCCAGGAGATCTGGAAGGTGCTCTGATGGCTTAGGTGGAGCGGCTTGGCGGGTTGATGGATCGGACCGCCGCCGCTTCCGCATGACGGGAGCGCGTAGGCGGATGATATGGCTGGTGCAGGCACTTTGCCGCTTTGCTGAACTCTGTGCCCTGTCGACAGGTCTGAGGAGGGTCAGTTTCCTCAGAGGCCTGCTAAACTGCGCGGGCTTATCCATCCCTCCGGAGCCATTCCATGTCACGCGTAACCCTGAGTCGCTACTTGATTGAGCAGACCCGCAGCAACAACACCCCTGCAGATCTGCGCTTCCTTATCGAAGTAGTGGCTCGAGCGTGCAAGGAGATCAGCCACGCCGTCTCCAAGGGCGCGCTGGGCGGTATTCTCGGGGCGACCGAAACCGAGAACATCCAGGGCGAAGTGCAGAAGAAACTCGACGTCCTGTCCAACGAGATCCTGCTCGAAGCCAACGAGTGGGGCGGCCACCTGGCCGGTATGGCCTCGGAAGAAATGGACAACGCCTACCAGATTCCTGGCAAGTATCCGAAAGGCGCCTACCTGCTGGTCTTCGACCCGCTGGACGGCTCCAGCAATATCGATGTCAACGTGTCGGTCGGCACCATCTTCTCCGTACTGCGCTGCCCGGGTGAATGCTTCACCCAGAACGACGCGCTCGGTGAAGAAGCGTTCCTTCAGCCGGGCACCAAGCAGGTCGCCGCGGGTTACGCGATCTATGGCCCGCAAACCATGCTGATGCTGACGCTCGGCAACGGTGTCATGGGCTTCACCCTGGACCGCGAACTGGGTAGCTTCGTGCTGACTCATGAAAACGTCCGCGTGCCGGAAAGCACCGCTGAGTTCGCTATCAACATGTCCAATCAGCGCCACTGGGAAGCACCGGTACAGCGCTACGTCAGCGAATTGCTGGCCGGCGATGAAGGCCCGCTGAACAAGAACTACAACATGCGCTGGATCGCTTCGATGGTCGCCGACGTGCACCGCATCCTGACCCGCGGCGGCATGTTCATGTACCCACGCGATTCGCGCGGGCCTGGCAAGGCCGGCAAGCTGCGGCTGATGTACGAAGCCAACCCCATGTCCTTTATCATCGAGCAGGCCGGCGGCGCGGCAACCACCGGCACTCAGCGCATTCTCGACGTTCAACCCGAGTCGCTGCACCAGCGTGTGCCAGTGTTCCTGGGATCGAAGGAAGAAGTCGAGCGCGTCACTGGTTACCACAGGGCCTGAAAGATGACCTCGCCCTCCCAGGAATTGCTGAACTGGTGGTTCGGTGAGGGCACTACCGCTACTGAGATAGCGGGTGCAAAGAATGGTGTCTGGTTCGGCTACAAACCCGAACAGGATGCAGAAGCCCGCGAGCGTTTCGGTGATCTCACCGAGCGCGCGCTCGCAGGCGAGCTGAACGAGTGGGCCGGGTCGCCACATGGCTGGCTCGCGCTTGTCCTTCTCCTCGATCAGCTTCCGCGCATGATCTATCGCGGCACACCGAAGGCATTCGCCGGCGATGAACGCGCGCTGCAGCTTGTGCGGGACGGCATGGCCCACGGCGGCGACGTCCTGCTGACGCCTATACAGCGTGTATTCATCTATTTTGTGCTGGAACACGCGGAAAATCTCAGCGTGCAGGATCAGGCCGTGCAGCAGTTCGAGCAGCTCCTCGGGATTGCCGATGCGGGCGAGCAAAAGCTGTTTGCCGATTTCCTCGACTTTGCTGAACGCCATCGGCAGGTCATTGCTCGCTTCGGCCGCTTTCCTCATCGCAATGCCATCCTGGGTCGCAGCTCGAGCGAGGCTGAACAGACGTTTCTCGCCGGGCCTGGCTCAGGCTTCTAGGCCTGCTCCGGAACCATCCTGGGCGGCTTGTTTTCTATCTGTTACCACAAGGCCAAGCAAGGCCAGCTGTTGACTCGAAAAAAAGGAATCCGACATGTCGTTGCGCTATGTATCGCTGATCGTCGCTGTCGTGCTGTTGGCTGCGTGCAGTCCGGTGACGCAGGAAAACTTCGCCAAACTGCAGGCGGGGATGTCCCGTGCAGAGGTCGAAAAGCTCTTGGGCAAGCCAGGCGAGTGCGCCGGCGCGCTGGGCATGTCGAGCTGCACCTGGGGGCAGAAAAATCGCTTTATCAGCATCCAGTTTGCGGGTGACAAAGTCATGATGTTTTCCGGCCAAGGTCTGAAATAAGGAGCTCGTACGCGCCTGTTCGTTGCGCTTTTCACTGCACTACCGGTCGCCGGATGTGCAGCTTCCGGCCGTAACGTGAACGGGCCTGAGACCGCCGGGCAGGTGGATCTGGAACGCTATCAAGGCACCTGGTACGAGCAGGCGCGCCTGCCGATGTTTTTTTCAGCGCAACTGCATGCGCTCGCAGGCGAATTACCGGCTGCAGGATGACGGCAGCGTGGCGGTGACCAATCGCTGCGAAACCGAAGATGGCGAACAGCTGGAGGCCACGGGGGAGGCGGTACTGCAGCAGCAGGGTCAGACGGACAAGCTGTGGGTTCGCTTCGACAACTGGTCCAGCGATCTCTTCCCGGGCCTGACCAAGGGACAGTGCTGGATCCTTTATCGTGCCGGTGACTACAGTCCCGATCCGCCCGCCTCTCGGTTGGCGCTGAACTCGTGGTGAACGAGGTCCATGAGCCGGCAGGTGTCCTTGCTTTCAATGCTGTCCTGCAGCGATTCAACAGCCGCCCGCAGCGCAGCCTCTGGATTATCGCGACCACATCCGGCCAGCATCAGCGCTACCGCCCTGAACGCGACGGCTAATTTCCATACGGGCATGCCTAACCTCTCGAACCTCGTTATGATGCCGGAAACGTCAGGCGGTCCTAACCCGCGTACCGATCATGGAGTGTGCCATGCAGACCTTGTATCCGGAGATCAAACCCTACGTCCGGCATGAGCTGGCGGTCGAAGCGCCGCATGTGCTTTACGTCGACGAGAGTGGGTCGCCGGAGGGCCTGTCTGTTGTGTTCGTTCACGGTGGCCCAGGCGGTGGTTGTGATGCGCTGAGTCGTCGCTTCTTCGACCCCAACCTTTACCGAATCATCACGTTCGATCAGCGTGGCTGCGGTCGTTCCAGCCCCCATGCAAGACTCGAAAACAACACCACGGCGCACCTGATCGCGGACATGGAGCACATCCGCGAATTTCTCGGCATCGACAAGTGGGTGCTGTTTGGCGGCTCCTGGGGTTCGACGCTGTCGCTCGCGTATGCCCAGACCTTTCCTGAGCGTGTCCATGCGCTCATCCTGCGGGGCATCTTTCTGTGTCGGCCGGAGGACTTCCACTGGTTCTATCAGGAAGGCGCTAGCCGCCTGTTTCCGGATTATTGGCAGGACTTCATCGCTCCGATTCCGCCAGAAGAACGTGGCGACCTAATGCAGGCGTTCTACAAGCGTCTGACCGGTACCGACCAGATCGCCCAGATGCATGCGGCCAAGGCCTGGTCCTGCTGGGAGGGGCGCACGGCCACGCTGCGGCCCAATACCCAGGTAGTTGATCGTTTCGCCGATACTCATCGTGCGCTGGCAATGGCGCGTATCGAGTGCCATTACTTCGTCAACCAGGCATTTCTTGAGCCGAACCAGATACTGCGCGACATGCACAGGATTGCACACCTGCCGGGCATCATCGTGCATGGCCGTTATGATGCGGTCTGCCCGCTGGACAATGCGTGGGCGCTGCATGAGGCCTGGCCCAACAGCGAGCTGCAGATCATTCGCGAGGCGGGCCATTCAGCGTCGGAACCCGGCATCTGCGATGCCCTGGTGCGGGCCGCTGCGGACGTGGCCAAGCGCCTGCTCGATTTACCGCCAGAGGAAGCCTGATGAAGGCATTGATCCAGCGCGTGCGGCAGGCGCGGGTCGAGGTGGCTGGCGAGGTGATCGGCTCGATCGATCAGGGCCTGCTGGTGCTGGTCGGGGTCGAGCGGGAGGACGATCGTGCGTGTGCCGATAAGCTCCTGCACAAGCTCCTGCGATACCGAGTGTTCAGCGACGAGAACGACAAGATGAACCGCTCACTTTCTGACGTCGGCGGTGGCCTGTTGCTGGTTTCTCAATTCACCCTGGCGGCGGACACGAGCAGTGGCCTACGGCCGAGCTTCTCAACTGCCGCGCCCCCAGGGCTGGGCGAAGAACTCTACAATTACCTGGTCGGTCAGGCGCGTCTGCAGTATCCGAATGTGGCCTGCGGCCGTTTCGGTGCCGATATGCAGGTCTATCTTCAGCACGACGGGCCGGTGACCTTCCTGTTGGAAAGCTGAGGATAAGGCGGCGGGGACAGGTCAGCGTTTCGACGATTCGAGCCCGTTTTCGTGCAGCCAGGTTATAGCGTATTCACGCAACTGCACCGCCTGATAGTCCAGCCAGGCCTGGCGAACATCCGGAAAGTCTTCCAATTTGAAATCGAACGTTCGCAGTGGCTTGCGTCCCTGCAAGGCATGGGCAAGGACGGCATGGGCGTTGGGGTCGTGCTGGGTGAACAGGAACGCTTCTCGCATCGCGATCGACTGCGCCAGCCCGAGAGGCTCGATGTGCAAGTAGCGATCTGCTTGCACGTCATATTTTTCATCGGCACCCGGAGCGGCTTCTCCGGGGAAAACCGCCTGAATCTGGCCGGACTCGAGGTCCAGGTAATGCTCGCTGGCGTCGCGGTTTTCCAGGGCGTATTTCAGGCGGTGAAGATCTATGGTCAAGGGTCGCATGGCTACACTGTGATTGAGGGGTTCACAGACTCTGACCCGTGCGCAGCGCTTGCGTGCACTACGTTCATCGGTACCGTGTCGTGTCTCGGCTAAATGAATCTTCAGAACAAGCGCGCCAGCAGGGCGCTGACGGCGGTCTCAACTCGCAGAATACGATCCCCAAGCTGCACTGGCTGAAGCCCGGCCTCGATCAGTTTCGCCACTTCGTAGGGTATCCAGCCGCCTTCGGGACCAATGGCCAGCGTCACCGGTTCGCTCAGTGCACGAGGGCAGGCCGGGTAGTCGCCTGGGTGGCCTACCAGGCCGCGGGTACCGGCCGCCAGCTGTGGCAGGCGGTCTTCTACGAAGGGTTTGAAGCGCTTCTCGATGGTGACCTCAGGCAACAGGGTGTCGCGTGCCTGCTCCAATCCAAGTAGCAGCTGTTCGCGGATGGCCTGCGGCTCGAGGAAGGGGGTCTGCCAGAAGCTTTTTTCAACACGGTAGCTGTTAAGCAATACAAGCCTAGGCACGCCCATGCTGGCTGCCGTCTGCAGCACGCGGCGCAGCATCTTTGGCCGGGGCAAGGCCAATAGCAGAGTAACGGGCAGTTTGGCTGGCGGGGTTTGCTGCAGTTCGATCTCGAGTTCGGCCTCCTTGGCGTCCAGACGCAGCAGGTGTCCCTGGCCCATTTGGCCGCCTAGCAGTCCGACCCGCAGGGACTCACCCGCCTCGGCGCGGTGAACCTCGTGGAGGTGTGTCAGGCGGCGGTCACGCAGGATTACCCGATCGGTGGCGACAAAGTCGGCTGCCTCCAGCAGCAACAGATTCACGGACGTGCAACGGGTGGTTGATCGCCGGGGTGGGGCTTGCTGCCGTCTGCGTCACCGCGAAATTCCTCTTCGCGCTTCTTCACCATACGACCGCAGATCAGACCGGCCTCGAACAGTATCCACATAGGCACAGCGAGCAATGCCTGGGAGAACACGTCGGGCGGCGTCAACACCATGCCAACGACGAAGCAGCCGACCACAACGTAGGGACGGCTTTTGCGCAGGGTGGCTACGTCGACGATGCCCACCCAGATCAGCAGGAAGGTCGCTACCGGGATTTCGAATGCCACGCCAAAGGCGAAGAACAATGTCAGCACGAAGTCGAGGTACTGACCGATGTCGGTCATCATCGCCACGCCTTCGGGCGTCACGCTGGCAAAGAAGCCGAACATGATCGGGAAGACCACGAAGTAGGCGAAAGCCATGCCGCCGTAGAAGAGGAAGATGCTGGAGATCAGCAACGGCACCGCGACGCGCTTTTCATGCTTGTACAGACCGGGCGCAATAAAGCTCCAGATCTGATGCAGGATGACCGGCATCGACAGGAACAGCGCCACCATCATCGTCAGCTTGAACGGTGTCAGGAACGGCGAGGCCACGCCTGTGGCGATCATCGTCGCGCCTTCGGGCAGGTAGGCCCGCAGCGGTGCGGCCACCAGCGCGTAAATCTGCTGGGAGAAGTAAAACAATCCGCCAAACAGCAGCAGTATCGCCACCACGCAGCGCAGTAGCCGCTTGCGCAATTCGGTCAGGTGGGCAATCAGCGGCATTTCCTGATCGTCGATGGAGGTATTACTCATGGCTCAGGCGATTTGTCCGGGCGAGGTATGGGGGCCGTGTCGGCGGGTTTGGCTTCTGTGGACGCTGCCTCTTCGAGCTGGCCGGCATCCGGTGGCGGCGTGGCCGATTGCGGGGATGGCGTGCTGTTGGCGCCGGGCGAGCTGGGCATGATGCTCTGCTTCATTTCCCGCTCAAGGTCGAGGATGCGCTCGTTGTGCAACTGGCGGCGAATCTCGTCGGCGCCAATTTCGCGCTCGACCTCGGACTTGATGTTGGCAAAGCTTCGCTTGGCGCGCCCAATCCAGAGTCCTGCGGTGCGCACCGCACCAGGCAAGCGCTCAGGGCCGAGAACGAACAGCGCAACCAGGCCGATCAGCAGCAGTTCGGTGAAACCGATATCGAACATGGCGCCTCAGTTCTTCTTTGTCGGTTCTTCGACCTTGCGGGCCTCGGCATCGATGGTATGGTTTTGTTTCTCATCGACACCGGGCTTTTCCTCGTCGGTGCCCATGGACTTGCGGAAGCCCTTGATCGCATCGCCAAGGTCCGAGCCCAGGCCCTTGAGGCGCTTGGTGCCGAAAAGCATGACCACGATGAGCAGAACGATCAGGAGTTGCCAGACGCTGATTCCACCAAAACCCATGCTGCAGTACTCCGAAGTTGTCTATCAGGAATGTGGGCGCGCGGCTTTTTCCGCATGCCCGGAGAGACCGAATCGCCGGTCGAGTTCGTCCAGAACCGCCTGTGGATGCTGATCCAGTGCGGCCAGCATCACCAAACTGTGAAACCAGAGGTCGGCGGTTTCGTGGATCAGGTCGCTGGCGTCACCGCTGGCTGCAGCATCCTTTGCTGCCAGTATGGTTTCCACCGACTCCTCGCCGACCTTCTCGAGAATCTTGTTGAGTCCCTTGTGGTAGAGGCTGGCCACATAGGAACTGTCCGCCGCGGCGCCCTTGCGGGCTTCCAGCACCTCGGCCAGACGGGAAAAGGTATCACTCATGTGCGTGCTCCGCGTATATCGCGTGCGGGTCCTTGAGGACCGGCTCGACAGTCTTCCAATCACCGTTCTCGAAGACGCGGTAGAAGCAACTCTCGCGTCCGGTATGACAGGCGATGCCGCCGATCTGCTCGACCATCAGCACGATGACATCGGCATCGCAGTCCAGGCGCAGCTCGTGCAGCTTCTGCACGTGGCCCGATTCCTCCCCCTTGCGCCACAGCTTGCCACGCGAACGCGACCAATAGACGGCGCGGTTCTCTGCAGTGGTCAGCTCCAGCGCTTCGCGATTCATCCAGGCCATCATCAGGATGCGCCCGGTTTGATGGTCTTGGGCGATCGCCGGTACCAGCCCGTCTTCGTTCCAGTTGATTTGATCCAGCCAGTTCATCGGATTCTCCACTCTGTACGCTCAGTGTGCCAGCCTGCCCGACCGCTGGCTATCGGCGCACCACGATGTAGATGCCGGCCGCCAGCATCAGCCAGGCGGGCCAGGTCGCCAGCGCGGAACTGCTCTCGGCCGCCGCCGCCAGCGTGGCGCCTCCGGCTAGCAACGCGGCGCCGACCAGACGCAATGGCCAGTCACGATGATGTTCGCGCCAGGGTGGGGGCAGGTTGTTCGCATGGGGCCCCGACATGCGCTCGAGCAGCTTGCGCGTCATGCCCGCCAGGTGCGGCAGCTGTTCGATCTGCGTCTGGGCGTTCTTCAACAGCTGTTTCGGGCTCATGCGTTCACGCATCCAGCGCTCGAGGTAAGGCTGGCCCGTGGCCCACAGATCCAGTTCCGGATAGAGCTCGCGGCCCAGGCCTTCGATGTTGAGCAGCGTCTTCTGGAGCAGGACCAGCTGCGGCTGGACCTCCATGTTAAAGCGGTGCGCGACCTGGAACAGGCGCACCAGCAGCTGGCCGAAGGAGATGTCCTTTAGCGGTTTTTCGAAGATTGGCTCGCAGACGGTACGGATTGCCGCCTCGAACTCATTGACCTTGGTTTCGGCCGGCACCCAGCCCGAGTCGATGTGCAGTTGTGCCACCTTGCGGTAGTCGCGTCGGAAGAATGCCATCAAGTTGCGTGCGAGATAGTCCTGATCCTCGGGGGTGAGACTGCCGACGATGCCGAAGTCGACCGCGATGTACTGCGGGTTCCATGGCTGGTGCGTGCTGACGAAGATGTTGCCGGGGTGCATGTCGGCATGGAAGAAGCTGTCGCGGAAGACCTGGGTGAAGAAGATCTCCACGCCGCGCTCGGCCAGCTGTTTCATGTCGGTGCGCTGCTCGGCCAGGCGCTTCATGTCGGTCACTGGCACGCCGTAGATACGCTCCATCACGAGTACCTGCGGACGGCAGTAGTCCCAGTAAACCTGAGGAACGTAGAGCAGCGGCGAGCCCTGGAAGTTGCGCTTGAGTTGGCTGGCGTTGGCCGCTTCGCGCAGCAGGTCGAGTTCGTCGTAGATGGTCCTGGCGTAGTCGTCGACCACTTCCACCAAGTGCAGACGGCGGGCCTCGTTGGAGGCGCGTTCGGCGGTTTTCGCCAGCAGGAACAACCAGGCAATGTCCTGGCTGATGATCGGTCGCAGGTGCGGTCGCACTACCTTGACCACCACCTCTTCGCCGCTGCGCAATTTGGCCGCATGCACCTGGGCGACCGAGGCGGACGCCAACGGCTTGCTGTCGAACCGGGCGAACACTTCGCCCACTGGCGCGCCCAGCTCACGTTCGATGAGCGCTGTGGCGACTGCCGAGTCGAACGGCGGTACCCGATCCTGAAGCATGGCCAGCTCTTCGGCGATGTCGAGCGGCAGGAGGTCGCGTCGGGTCGAGAGGATCTGGCCGAACTTGATGAAAACTGGGCCCAGCCCTTCCAGCGCCAGGCGCAGGCGCGCCCCTCGAGAGAGTTCGGTGCGCCGGCGTGGCAGCCAACGCCATGGCAGCAGGTAACTGGTCGCGCGCAGCCACCACGGCATCGGCAGGTCGAGAATGATGTCGTCCAGGCGGTAGCGGATCACCACCAGCAGGATGCGCAACAGGCGGCGAGCCGCGGCGAACAGCTTCATTCGGGTCGGTCTGGTTTCAAAAATTGGATAAGCCGCTCGACGCGGGCTTCGAGTCGGTCGAGATCGAGCTTGAGGCGGTCGAGTTCAGCGAAGCGCGTTTCAGCCTCGGCTATGCCGACCAGCGTGCGTGATTCTTCGTTGAGGTATTCGGCCAGGTTCTGCTGCAGGCTGTCGGTAGTCTGTCGCAACCAGGCGGATTGACGCCGAACGCCGGAGCCGAGCAGATGCGCACCGACCGGACCCAGCCAGTGCGAGAGCTCATATTCCCAATCCAGCTCGAGATCCTGCAGCACCTCGGCGAGGCTCATCAGTACTGCGCTGTCACCCTGGATCTCGACGTCCGGGCCATGCAGGATGGCGGTCTTGTTGCGGCTGGTCGCCAGGCGCAGCAGATCCGTGGCGGAAGCGCGCAGGCGGCAATCCGGCTCGCAGCCCCAGTGCTCGGCCAACCGTAGACCATCTTCATCGGCGAGGATGAACAGCCGCCAAGCGGGAGCCGAGCAGTCGACTTCGATGATCCGACTGCTGAGCCTGGCCAGCCGCGGCAGGGCCGTTGGGTCCAGGCGCAGTACGCGGTTGAGCCCGCGCTCGGCGCCGGCCAGCAGGGCAGCGCGCAGCATCAGGGCTTGATGCCGCGGTGCAGGGCGACGATGCCGCCGGTCATGTTGTGGTAGGTGACGCGCTCGAAGCCGGCGTTGGCCATCATGCCCTTGAGGGTTTCCTGATCCGGATGCATGCGGATCGACTCGGCCAGGTAGCGGTAGCTCTCGGAGTCGTTGGTGATCAGCTTGCCCATCATCGGCAGCAGGCTGAACGAGTAGGCGTCGTAGGCCTTGGAAAACAGCGGGTTGGTCGGTTTGGAAAACTCCAGAACCAGCAGCCGACCGCCGGGCTTGAGTACCCGCAGCATGGACGCGATGGCGTCTTCCTTGTGCGTCACGTTGCGCAGGCCGAAGGCGATGGTAACCACATCGAAGTGGTTGTCCGGGAACGGCAGTTTCTCGGCGTCGGCCTGAACGAACTTCACGTTGCCGGCTACGCCCTTGTCGAGCAGGCGGTCACGACCGACCTTGAGCATGGACGCGTTGATATCGGCCAGCACCACTTCGCCGGTCGGCCCGACGATGCGTGAGAACTGGCGCGCCAGATCGCCGGTGCCGCCGGCGATGTCCAACACCCGGTTGCCGTGGCGGACAGCGGACAGCTCGATGGTGAAGCGCTTCCAGAGGCGATGCACGCCGCCGGACATCAGGTCGTTCATGAGGTCGTACTTGGCGGCTACGGAATGGAATACTTCGGCCACCTTCTGCGCTTTTTCGCTTTCCGGCACGTTCTTGTAGCCGAAGTGGGTGGTGGCTTCTGCGTCACGCTCTTTGCGGGGATCGGTCATGTCACTGTCACCGGAAGAATGTGCCGGCATTCTAAACCTAAAAAGCTGAATAGCCGATAAGAGCGCGGGAGGCAGGAGGCTGGACGCAAAAGCAGCTGCGAGCAGAGCGGCGAGCAGTCAGTTTCGAGAAACGCTCAAAGCATCAACTTGACCGGGGAGATGTCCGGGTCACGCGATTTGCCGGCTTTCTCCAGCGCGCCGAGGTACTCGTCCCAGAGCCGTTGCCGATCGCTGGCCAGTTGATACAGGTAATCCCAGCTAAAAAGCCCGCTGTCGTGGCCGTCGCTGAAGGTCAACTTCAGCGCGTATTGACCGGCTGGCTCGATTCCCTCGAGCGCGACATTGATCTTGCCGGTCTGCAGGATCGGATTGCCGTGACCCTGCACCTCGGCGGATGGGGAGTGCACCCTCAGGAATTCGGCCGGCAGGACGTAGCGCTGCTCGGCGCCATATTCCAACTCCAGCGTTTTCGACTTTTTGTGCAGCTTGATCGCGGTGGGGATACGCATGGGCATACTCCGTATGAGCTTGAAGCTTGAAGCTTGAAGCTTGAAGCTTGAAGCTTGAAGCCAGGGCTTCGACTTTCGGCTTAAAGCTTCCAGCTTCCGGCTGCGTTATTAAAGGATATAGCGCGACAGGTCTTCGTCTTCGGCCAGCTCACCGAGGTGGCTGTTGACGTAAGCGGTATCGATGCGGATCGGCTCGCCATTCTGCTGTCCGGCCAGGTCGCCAGCGCTGAACGAGACCTCTTCCAGCAGGCGCTCAAGCAGCGTGTGCAGGCGGCGAGCACCGATGTTCTCGGTCTTCTCGTTGACCTGCCAGGCGATCTGCGCCAGGCGCTTGATGCCGTCCTCGGTGAACTCGATGCCCAGCCCTTCGGTCTTCAGCAGCTCACGATACTGCTCGGTCAGCGAGGCATGTGGCTCGGTGAGGATGCGCTCGAAGTCTTCCGGGGACAGCGCCTTGAGCTCGACGCGAATCGGCAGACGACCCTGCAGCTCCGGCACCAGATCGCTGGGCTTGGACAGGTGGAATGCACCCGAGGCAATGAACAGGATGTGATCGGTTTTGACCATGCCCAGCTTGGTGTTGACCGTGCTGCCTTCGATCAACGGCAGCAAGTCGCGCTGAACGCCCTCGCGGGAGACATCGGCGCCGCTGGTGTTGCCGCGCTTGGCGACCTTGTCGATCTCGTCGATGAAGACGATGCCGTGCTGCTCCACCGCTTCCAGTGCGCGGGCTTTGAGCTCTTCTTCATTGACCAGGCGCGCGGCTTCTTCATCGCGGACCAGTTTGAGTGCGTCCTTGATCTTCAGCTTGCGGCTCTTCTTCTTGCCTTTCCCCATGTTGGAGAAAAGGTTCTGTAGCTGATTGGTCATCTCCTCCATGCCTGGGGGAGCCATGATCTCGACGCCGGCTGGGCTCTCGGCCACTTCGATATCGATTTCCTTGTCGTCGAGCTGGCCCTCACGCAGGCGCTTGCGGAACAGCTGGCGCGTATTGGAATCCGTGCCCTGCACCGGTTGCTCGTCATTGAAGCCGGCCGGGCGCGCCTGAGGTAGCAGCGCGTCGAGGATGCGCTCTTCGGCGGCATCTTCGGCGCGATGGCGCATCTTCACTACTTCCTGCTCGCGGAGCATCTTCAGTGCGGCGTCGGCGAGGTCGCGGATGATCGACTCGACATCACGGCCGACATAACCCACTTCGGTGAACTTGGTCGCCTCTACCTTGATGAACGGCGCGTTGGCCAGCTTCGCCAGGCGCCGGGCGATCTCGGTCTTGCCTACGCCAGTGGGGCCGATCATCAGGATATTCTTCGGCGTCACTTCCGCGCGCAGCTCGGCGGAGAGCTGCATTCGCCGCCAGCGGTTGCGCAGGGCAATGGCGACGGCACGCTTGGCGTCGTCCTGGCCGACGATATGGCGGTTGAGTTCGTGGACGATCTCGCGGGGCGTCATGGACATGGTGCGGTACTCCGGGGCTCGAGGGCGATCAGATGGCGCTGTCGAGCTCCTCGATGGTGAGATTCTGGTTGGTAAAGACACAGATGGTGCCGGCAATGTTCAACGCGGTTTCGGTGATCTCCTGGGCGGACATGCCCTGGTCACCTTTCTGCATCAGTGCCATGGCGGCGGCCTGGGCGAAGCCGCCGCCGGAGCCCATGGCGATCAGGTCGTTCTCCGGCTGCACCACGTCGCCGTTGCCGGTGATGATCAGCGAGGCGTCCTTGTTGGCTACCGCCAGCATGGCTTCCAAGCGGCTCAGTGAGCGATCGGTCCGCCAGTCTTTGGCCAGCTCAACGGCCGCCCGAACCAAATGACCCTGGTGTTTTTCCAGTTGACCTTCGAAACGCTCGAACAGGGTGAAAGCATCGGCGGTGGCGCCAGCGAAGCCCGCCAGGACCTGGCCGTGATAGAGACGCCGGACTTTCTTGGCGTTGCCTTTCATGACGGTATTGCCGAGGGAAACCTGGCCGTCGCCGCCCATGACGACTTTGCCGTTGCGGCGTACTGAAACGATGGTGGTCAAAGGAAAATCTCCACGCAGCGGGGCGATGAACGCCCGAATGGGCTTGATATGGGGGACGCTGCCGCGCATTTCAACCGATGCGAGGGAATCGCGTCTCGCCCCTTATGACCCTGCCGACGTGACGCAGGCGGCTCGCCGTGCAGACAGGGCTGGGCGTTACCGATCGCCAAGCGACACCCACGGCCCGCTGTTGGCGAGGCAGCGCTATTGCAGCGCGAAGTCCAGCTGTCGCCAGGCCTCGTAGACGGCGATGGCCACGGTGTTGGAGAGGTTCAGACTGCGGCTGTCTGGACGCATCGGCAGGCGCAGGCGCTGCTCGTTGGGCAGCGCGTCGCGGATCTGCGGCGGTAAACCGCGACTTTCAGGGCCGAACAGGAAGGCATCGCCGCGCTGAAACCGAACCTCATGAAAGGGCTGCGAGCCTTTGGTGGTAAAGGCGAACAGGCGAGGGCGGCCGAGGCTCTCCAGGCAATTATCGAGATCGGCGTGTCGCTTGAGCGGCGCGTACTCGTGATAATCCAGCCCGGCGCGGCGCAATCGTTTGTCATCCAGCTCAAAGCCCAGCGGTTCGATCAGGTGCAGGCTGCAACCGGCATTGGCGCAGAGCCTGATAATGTTGCCGGTATTCGGCGGAATCTCCGGTTGAAAAAGGATTACATGAAACATGCGCGGCACCGACTCAGAAAACGACCGGCATTCTACTGCGGCAGGCGACCCTGCGGCTGACGATCCGCTACCTCGCCTACGCCGGCGCTTTTTCGGCTCGTTGGTGCTGCTCGGGCTGTTGTTCGGCTCTTTTCTCGGCTACGTCTTTCGGCCTGGACCGGTCGAGCTGTTGCGTATCGAGCCTGTAGCCAGTGGGCTGCAGCTATGGTTCAACCGCGAGCCGGAGCTCTACAGCCAGGACGTCGAAGGCGCCGTGGGCATGCTGTTTCAGTCCAAGGGCAGCGCCGATGCCGGGCGTGTAGCGGTTGGGAGCACCAGTGCTGGCTGGCGCGTGCAGACGACAGAGAAGGGGTTGTTGCTGCATTTCGTGGCGACCCGACCGCTCGTAGCCAGCTGGTCGGCTGAAAAAATCGGTGGCGAGTGGCGCTTGCGGGTCGAGGTCAGGCCGCGCTAAGGCGCCGCCGCCGGCTGCGCCGCTCCGGGTCAGGCTTGGTCGCCCTCATCCTCGTCCGCGCTGTCGCCCATTCCCAGGTCCTTGATCTTGCGCGTCAGCGTGTTCCGTCCCCAGCCCAGTAGCAGGGCCGCATCCCGGCGGCGGCCGGCGGTGTGCTTGAGTGCAGTCTCGATCATGATGCGCTCGAAAGCCGGTATCGCCTCGTCGAGCAGATTCGATTGGCCGCGAGCCAGCGCCAGGTCGGCCCACTGGCGTAGCGCCTGCTCCCAGTTGTTCGATGGCATGGCATCGGCTGGCTGATTGAGCAGTTCCGGGGGCAGGTCGCTGACATGCACTTCGCGCCCGGATGCCATCACCGTGATCCAGCGGCAGGTGTTCTCCAGTTGGCGCACGTTGCCCGGCCACGACAGGTTTTGCAGGTATTCCTCGGTTTCGGGCTTGAGCAGTTTGGTCTCGACTGCCAGCTCGGTGGCGGCACTGGCAAGAAAATGTGAGGCCAGCGTCGGGATGTCTTCGCGGCGGTCGGACAGCCGTGGGATATGGATGCGGATGACATTCAACCGATGAAACAGGTCTTCGCGAAACTTGCCGGCCTGAACCAGGGTTTCCAGGTCCTGGTGGGTAGCGGCAATGATGCGCACGTCGACCTTGACCGGTGTGTGACCGCCGACCCGATAGAACTCGCCGTCAGCCAGTACGCGCAGGAGGCGGGTCTGGGTGTCGGCGGGCATGTCGCCGATCTCGTCGAGGAACAGCGTGCCGCCATCGGCCTGCTCGAAGCGGCCGCGACGCTGGTTGGCAGCACCGGTGAAGGCCCCTTTCTCGTGGCCGAACAGCTCCGATTCCATCAGATCCTTTGGAATCGCGGCCATGTTCAGCGCAATAAAGGAGGAAGCCGAACGTGGGCTATGCCGGTGCAAGGCATGAGCGACCAGCTCCTTGCCGGTGCCGGACTCCCCGTTGATCAACACCGTAATGTTTGAATGGGAGAGGCGGCCAATGGCGCGGAACACCTCCTGCATCGCCGGTGCTTCGCCGATGATTTCCGCCGTGTGGCGTTGGTCGGCGGGTGCCTTGTGCCCTTGCTGCTCTTGGGCGTGCTGGTTGGCGCGCTTGACCAGCGATACCGCCTCATCCACATCGAAGGGCTTGGGCAGGTATTCGAACGCGCCGCCCTGATAGGAAGCCACCGCGCTGTCGAGGTCCGAATGCGCGGTCATGATGATCACCGGCAGACGCGGGTAGAGGTCGCGGATCTGCGCCAGCATGTCGAGACCGCTCACACCCGGCATGCGGATGTCGGAAATGATCACATCGGGCTGCTGCCGTGCGAGTTTCGCCAGTACACCATCAGCGCTTTCGAAGCTTTGGGTGGTCATGCCTTCCTGTTGCAGCGCTTTCTCCAGGACCCAGCGGATGGAGCGGTCATCGTCGACAATCCAGACAGTTTCGCTGCGGCTCATGGGGTGGATACTCCTTGTTCCAGCGGCAGGAAGATCGAAAACGCGGTATGCCCGGGATGGCTCTCGCATTCGATCAGGCCCTGGTGCTGGCTGATGATGTTCTGGGTAATGGCCAGGCCGAGGCCGGTGCCATCGGGGCGGCCGCTGACCATCGGGTAGAAAAGCGTATTCTGCAATTCGGCGGGAATGCCTGGCCCGTTGTCGATGATTTCGATCCGGGCGACCAGCCGATGACGGATATGGCCAATGGTGAACTGGCGCAGCGTGCGAGTACGGAGCGTCAGGCGGCCCAGCCCCAGTCCGGTTTGCCCGGCCAGCGCCTGCATGGCGTTACGCATGATGTTGAGCACGGCCTGAATCATCTGCTCGTGGTCCATCAGAACCTCGGGAATACTGGGGTCGTAATCACGCACCAAAATGAGGCTGCCTTGGCATTCGGCTTCGATCAGGCTGGCGACATGTTCGAGCACCTCGTGAATGTTGGTCATCACCAGCGATGGCAACTTGTTTGAGCCGAGCATCCGATCGACCAGGTTGCGCAGGCGGTCGGCCTCTTCGATGATGACTTCGGTGTAGTCCTTGAGGTGTTCTTCGGGCAGCTCGCGGGCCAGCAGTTGGGCGGCGCCGCGTATTCCGCCAAGCGGGTTCTTGATTTCATGGGCAAGGCCACGAACCAGCATCTTGGTGGTTTCCTGCTTGGACAGCTGCGCCTCTTCCTTGGTGATGCGCAGCAGTCGGTCGCGTGGCAGCACTTCCAGCAGCAGCATCGTCTCCAGCTTCGTCAGTACCGGCGTCACGGCGTAGTCGACGGTCAGCGACTGCCCGCTGGCCGAGGTGAGCGTTGCTTCCCGCTTGGTGAAGGGATGGGCTTCTTCGACGGCCAGGCGCAATGCCGCCAGGGCTTCGGAGGACTCGGTGAACAGTTCGCTGATGAACTGGCCGTGGCTGCGCTGGCCGCTGACGGCCAGCAGCATCTCGGCAGCGGGGTTCATGTATTCCAGGCGCAACCGAGAATCAAGCAAAAGGGTGGCGGTGGTGAGATTCTCGATCAGCAGGCGCTGTAGGGCTTCGTTGATCATGGCAGTCTGCATCCGGGGTGTACGTCGGGAAATGCAAGAAGCAAACCAAGGCGCTCCTTTTCGGCGCGGCGCCGCGGGCACTAGCGCTCCAGAGCAGGGCGTCGAAAGAAAAAAGAGGTCTGGAGCGGGAAGACTACACCAATGCACCAATCAGGTGCGCTAGATGGTCACAGAAAGGGCACGAAAGGAATATCCCTCTTTTCCTTTGGCTTGTCCTTTATCGGGCATTCGGGGCGAACGCCGTAATCGGCCTTCTTGCAGGGATTGACCATGCGCCGCTGAGCCAGCGAAGTGCGCTTCATATGGACGGTTATTGGTGCGCTGCTGTGCACCGTCACGTCTGCATTGTCGATCACCTCGACCACCAGCTGATGGCTGCCGCGATCCACATTCCCGAGGGCTATGGTCGTATTTGCGCCAGGCTCGCCTGCGGCCGTGCCGTCCATAAGCAAGCGGTACTGATGCCCAGGATGCAGCGGCGGGTTACTGGTTATGCTTACGGTCAGCTCCCCAGCATTGTTGCGGATAGTGGCTTCGGGCTCGGGCTGAACGATGGCGAGCGATACATAGCCCGGCGTTGGGGCTTTTATGACCTTTACTCGGCTCGGCGCGAGCGGCACCGGCTGGGCGGGCATGCTGTTGGACGGTTTGGTATCGACCGGCTCCGCCGCGCGGCCGCCGGGGCGATCGGTGAAAACCCGATTGCCATCGGCGTCGGTGTAGCTATAGATCGCAGCGGTTGAGGGAAGGGTGAGAGCGAGCAGAAGCCCAAACACTCCCAAGCGCAGGGCGTGGCTCATCGACGAGCCGGGCTGGAGGTGTGGACGCGCTGAACGGTGAACTGCTCCTGAGCGCGTAGCACGACTTGGTCTCCATCGAGCACTTCAACTTCAAGAACGTGCGTGCCGCGGTCGACGTTGTTCAACTGCATGACTGTGCCGCTGCTCGGTTTGCCCTGTGGCTCGCCATCCAGCAGAAAGCGAACCTGATGGCCCTGCCTCAGGGGCGGATCCAGTTGCGCATTGACCACGAAGGTTCCGTTGTTCGCGCGCAGCGCTTGCTCATCCGGAATGCCTCCGATGGACAAGCTGCGGTAAGACTGCTGCTGACCTTGACCACTTTGCTCGTTTGGCAGCGGCGGTGGTGGCTCTGGCGTCTTGATATTCACCGTATTGGCCGGCGGCAGGTCTACGGTGTCTGCCGTGACACCCTCCGGCGGCTGGTTGGTGTAGACCGTGTTGCCCTTGTCGTCGGTGTATTTGTAAATCTGCGCCATGGCGGGGGCCATGACAGCAAGTAGCAGGCTGAACAATGCAATGCGCATGGGAAGCTCCGCGGTAGGGGTGGCGAGAAGCCTTGCACCGTGCCGGCGGCGAGGCAAGCGCGACCGTTGCGATTTGGGATCGACGCCACTCCGGTCGTTTGCCAAAACGTCGGTATCAGCGACTAATGACATCGCAGAAACGGAAAAGCCTCCCGAAGGAGGCTTTTCTGTCACGCGTATTGGCTTAGACGCTGTAGTACAGGTCGTATTCCAGCGGGTGCACGAAGGTGCGCACCTTGATCTCTTCCTCGGACTTCAGCTCGATGTAGGCATCGATGAAGTCGTCGGAGAACACGCCGCCCTTGGTCAGGAACGCACGGCCCTTGTCGAGTTCTTCCAGGGCTTCTTTCAGGCTGCCGCAGACCTGCGGGATCAGCTTGCCTTCTTCCGGCGGCAGATCGTACAGGTTCTTGTCAGCCGCATCGCCGGGGTGGATCTTGTTCTGGATGCCGTCCAGGCCAGCCATCAGCAGTGCAGCGAAGCACAGGTAGGGGTTGGCAGCCGGGTCCGGGAAGCGCGCTTCGATACGGCGGGCTTTCGGGCTGGAAACGTACGGAATACGGATCGAGGCGGAACGGTTACGAGCCGAGTAGGCCAGCATGACTGGGGCCTCGAAGCCCGGAACCAGACGCTTGTAGGAGTTGGTGGCCGGGTTGGTGAAGCCGTTCAGCGCCTTGCCGTGCTTGATGATGCCGCCGATGAAGTACAGAGCGGTCTCGGACAGGCCGGCATAGCCTTCGCCAGCGAAGGTATTCTTGCCGTCTTTGGAGATCGACATGTGTACGTGCATGCCCGAACCGTTGTCGCCATACAGCGGCTTCGGCATGAAGGTCGCGGTCTTGCCGTAAACATCGGCCACGTTGTGCACGCAGTACTTCAGGGTCTGAACTTCGTCAGCCTTGTTGACCAGGGTGTTGAACTTGACGCCGATTTCGTTCTGACCGGCAGTCGCCACTTCGTGGTGATGGACTTCGACAACCAGACCCATCTCTTCCATCGCGTTACACATGGCAGTACGGATTTCATGGTCGTGGTCGCACGGCGGAACCGGGAAGTAACCGCCCTTCACGGCCGGACGATGGCCCTTGTTGCCGCCTTCGACATCCTGGTCGGTCATCCAGGAGCCTTGCTCGGAGTAGATCTTGAACATCGAGCCGGAGATGTCGGACTTGAACTTCACCTGGTCGAAGATGAAGAACTCAGGCTCCGGGCCGACGAATACGGAGTCACCGATGCCGGTGGACCTGAGGAATTCCTCGGCGCGCTTGGCGATGGAGCGCGGGTCACGGTCGTAGCCCTGCATGGTGCTTGGCTCGACGATGTCGCAGACCAGGATCAGGGTCGGCTCTTCGGTGAACGGATCCAGTACGGCAGTTTCATCGACCGGCATCAGGATCATGTCGGAGGCTTCGATGCCCTTCCAGCCATGGATGGACGAGCCGTCGAACATTTTGCCTTGCTCGAAGAAGTCTTCGTCCTGAGCATCGCGCGCCGGAACGGTCACGTGGTGCTGCTTGCCCTTGGTGTCGGTGAAGCGCAGATCAATCCACTTCACATCGTAATCTTTGATCAGTTGAAGCGACTTCGACATGGTGCTCTCCAGGTGGTGGAAGCGTTGACAGATATGCTTCCGGAATCTAGGGGGTGAAGCCGAGCGGGCGATACTCCGTCAAGGCGACCTGCCTCACAAGGGAGCAAATTACATGCCAGTGCTCCGAGATGGGTCCGGGCACCCTTGTTAAGCCGGCCTGGCGTATTCGCTGCCGTTTAGTGCTGCTGTGCTCGCCTAGATGCGCTCTAAACTGGTGCGGAAAATGATAATCTTGTTCCATTAGGGTGCACGTTGGGCTTTCCAATAAAACTGCCTAAAGCTTGACCAGATTCGGATATACTCCGCCCCCCTCTTTTCACGCCATGCTGGCGCTGTGCTGTTTCCATGAAGCTGATCGTCAAGGTCTTTCCCGAAATCACCATCAAGAGCCCACCGGTACGCAAGGGCTTCATTCGCCAGTTGGCGAAGAACATCCGTACCGTGTTGCGCGACCTCGATCCCGAACTGCGGGTGGAGGGCGTGTGGGACAACGTTGGGGTGGAAACTGCGCTCAGTGATCCGAAAGCCTTGCACCAGATGATCGAGCGCCTGCGCTGCACGCCGGGCATCGCGCATTGCCTGGAAGTGCACGAGTACCCGCTAGGCGATCTGGATGACATTGTCGCCAAGTGCAAGGCGCACTATGCCGACCGTCTGCCGGGCAAGCTCTTCGCCGTGCGCTGCAAGCGGGCAGGCAAGCACCCATTCAGCTCGATGGATGTGGAGCGCCATGTCGGCAGCCAGCTGCGCCAACAGTGCGGCGCAGCTGGCATCTCGCTGAAGGCACCGGAAGTCGAAGTGCGCATGGAGATCCGCGACCAGCGCCTGTTTGTCGTGCACGCACAGCACGACGGTATTGGCGGTTACCCGCTGGGCGCGTTGGAGCAAACCCTGGTGCTGATGTCCGGCGGTTTCGACTCGACCGTGGCGGCCTACCAGATGATGCGCCGCGGGTTGATGACCCATTTCTGCTTCTTCAACCTGGGTGGCCGCGCCCATGAGCTGGGCGTGATGGAAGTGGCCCACTATTTATGGAAGAAGTACGGCAGCTCCCATCGCGTACTGTTTATCAGCGTGCCGTTCGAAGAAGTGGTCGGCGAGATCCTGGAAAAGGTCGATAACAGCCAGATGGGCGTGGTGTTGAAACGCATGATGCTGCGCGTCTCGACCCAGATCGCCGAACGTTTGCATATCGACGCGCTGGTCACCGGTGAAGCGATCTCTCAGGTCTCGAGCCAGACGCTGCCGAATTTGTCGGTTATCGATTCGGCCACCGATATGCTGGTGCTGCGCCCGCTGATCGCCAGCCACAAACAGGACATCATCGACACCGCTTCCGAGATCGGCACCGCCGAGTTCGCCAAGCACATGCCGGAGTATTGCGGTGTGATATCGGTGAACCCGACGACCAAAGCCAAGCGCTATCGGGTCGAGCACGAAGAGAGGCAGTTCGACATGGCCATCCTCGAGCGTGCGCTGGCGAATGCTCGGCAGGTTGCGATCGACAGGGTCATCGACGAGCTGGGCCAGGATTTGCAGGTTGAAGAAGTCGTCGAGGCGAGTGCCGGGCAGGTGGTAATCGACATTCGCCATCCCGACCTTGCCGAGGACGAACCTCTGCAACTGCAGGGCATCGAAGTACGAACACTGCCGTTCTATGCACTGAACAACCGCTTCAAGGAACTGGACGACAATCGCCAGTACCTGCTGTATTGCGATAAAGGTGTCATGAGCCGCCTGCATGCTTATCATTTGCTGAGCGAGGGGCATGTCAATGTGCGCGTTTATCGTCCGAGCTAAACAGCCCGGCCTGCTGGGCGGCAGTATCCGCCACCGCCCTCCCGACCCGCTTTGCGGCTGAATCGCCGCAACACGTCGCTAACGATCGCCTCCCTTTATCCAATTTTTTCGCGTTGGGCAGCTTGAAGCATTTGCCGAGTAGCCCAACCCAACTACGAGACCACTACTGTGATCGACAACCTTCGCAACATCGCCATCATCGCTCACGTTGACCATGGCAAAACCACCCTGGTCGACAAGCTCCTGCGTCAGTCCGGCACCCTGGAGCGCGGCGAGCTCAACGACGAGCGCGTGATGGATTCGAACGACCAGGAAAAAGAGCGTGGCATCACCATTCTCGCCAAGAACACTGCGATCCGTTGGAACGACTACCGCATCAATATCGTCGATACCCCCGGCCACGCCGATTTCGGCGGTGAAGTCGAGCGCGTGATGTCGATGGTCGACTCCGTGCTGTTGCTGGTCGATGCCCAGGACGGCCCGATGCCGCAAACCCGCTTTGTGACCAAGAAGGCCTTCGAAGCCGGCCTGCGTCCGATCGTGGTGATCAACAAGGTCGACCGTCCGGGCGCGCGTCCTGATTGGGTGCTGGACCAGATCTTCGACCTGTTCGACAACCTCGGCGCCACCGAAGAGCAGTTGGACTTCCAGGTCGTCTACGCCTCGGCTCTGAACGGCATTGCCGGTCTGGATCACGCCGACATGGCCGACGACATGACCCCGCTGTACCAGGCCATCGTCGACCACGTACCGGCCCCGAAGGTCGACATGGACGGCCCGTTCCAGATGCAGATCTCGGCGCTGGACTACAACAGCTTCCTCGGCATCATCGGTGTCGGCCGTATCGCCCGCGGTCGGGTCAGGCCGAACACCCCGGTCACTGCCATCGACATGCACGGCAAGAAGCGTAACGGCCGTATCCTCAAGCTGATGGGTCACCATGGTCTGCACCGTGTCGACGTCGAAGAAGCCACCGCTGGCGACATCGTCTGCGTCAGCGGTATGGATGAATTGTTCATCTCTGACACCCTGTGCGACCAGAACCACGTCGAAGCGATGAAGCCGCTGACCGTTGACGAGCCGACCGTTTCCATGACCTTCCAGGTCAACGATTCGCCGTTCTGCGGCAAGGAAGGCAAGTTCGTCACCAGCCGTAACATCAAGGACCGTCTGGACAAGGAGCTGCTGTACAACGTGGCCCTGCGCGTCGAAGAAGGCGACTCGGCCGACAAGTTCAAGGTCTCCGGTCGTGGTGAGCTGCACCTGTCGGTCCTGATCGAGAACATGCGTCGCGAAGGCTTCGAAATGGCCGTAGGCCGTCCGGAAGTGATCATTCGTGAAGTCGACGGCGCCAAGCACGAGCCGTTCGAGAACGTCACCATCGATATTCCGGAAGAAGCCCAGGGCAAGGTCATGGAAGAGATGGGTCTGCGTAAGGGCGACCTGAGCAATATGGTGCCGGATGGCAAGGGCCGCGTGCGCCTTGAATACAATATCCCGGCCCGTGGCCTGATCGGTTTCCGTAACCACTTCCTGACCATCACCAACGGTGCGGGCATCCTGACTTCCATCTTCGACCGCTACGACGTGATGAAGTCCGGTCAGATGTCCGGTCGTCAGAACGGCGTGCTGGTATCGGTCGAGACCGGCAAGGCACTGACTTACTCCCTGGAAACCCTGCAGGCGCGCGGCAAGCTGTTCGTCGAGCATGGCCAGGAAATCTACAACGGTCAGATCGTCGGCCTGAACAGCCGTGACAACGACATGGGCGTCAACCCTACCAAGGGCAAGAAGCTCGACAACATGCGCGCTTCGGGCAAGGACGAAACCATCGCCCTGGTTCCGCCGGTGAAGTTCACGCTGGAACAGGCGCTGGAATTCATCCAGGACGACGAGCTGTGCGAAGTCACCCCGAAGTCGATCCGTCTGCGCAAGAAGATCCTCGACGAAGGTGAGCGCAACCGCGCTGCGAAAAAAGCCAAGGCTTGATTCGGGCTTAGTTGCAAAAAAGGCGCCTTAGGGCGCCTTTTTTGATGCTTCCATTACATCCTCCTTACAATCGATCAGGCGGTGGAAAGCTTATTCAGGCGGGAATACAGTCAACAAATCACCTGCCCCGAATGGCATTTACTTAATGCTTAGTGGTTGATTGGAAAAAGAAAGTCTGCTCTTGGCCTACGGTGATAGTTGCGAACACACATCGAGCCCAAGGAGCAGCCCACAGGCGCCAAGCCGTCATTCATCAACAGCAGCGTGCCCGCCGAGAAGCTTTGAATACCGATGCCTACGTCTTCCTCAACCTGCTGACCAGCCCCGAATTATTCGATTGCGTCGAGTCACTGCTGCCGGATCATCGGGAGCGGCTTTTTCCACCCACGTAGACGCTCTCCATGTTCATGGCTCAAGCGTTAAGTGCTGATCGCTCCTGTCAGAAGGCCGTCAATGACATGGCCGTCAAGCAACTGCTCGGCGGCTTGAAACCTTGCAGTACACATACTGGTGGCTGCTGCCGAGCCCGCCAGCGGTTGCCTGTTGAGATGGTTTCCAGCTTGGTGCGGAGTACCGGCACTATGATCAGTGCTTACTCAGCCAAGGCCTGAAAATGGAATGGGGAGACCGGTGCGGCTCGTGGATGGCACGACGGTGTCGATGCCGGATACGGCAGCCAATCAGGCGGGTTATCCGCAATCGCGTGGGCAAAAACCTGGCTTAGGTTTTCCGATCTGCCGGCTGGTTGGAATTGTCTGCCTGTCCAGTGGGGCGGTACTGAACGCCGCGTTGGGGCGTTTTCGGGGTAAGGGTGGCGATGAACAAACCCTGCTGCGGTCAATGCTCGACACGTTGAACGTCGGCGATGTGCTGGTGGGGATGCCTGCTACGCGACCTGGTTTTTGCTGTACGAATTGCAGCGTAGAGGCATTGATGGTGTGTTCGAGCAATATGGCGCGCGTCGACGCAATACCGATTTCCGGCGCGGTAAACGCTTGGGCGCGCGCGATCACCTGATTGGCCTGGACAAGCCCCAGAAGTGCCCGGCATGGATGAGCCTGGAGCACTATGAACAAGTTCCCGAGAGACTAGCAGCCTGTCGGACTTGAGCCCCGCAGGCAGATAGAACACTGGATTTTCCGGAAAACAGGCATTTTTTGCCAATTCCCCGGATTTATGCCTGTTTTTTGCTCAATTTCCGATTTGCAGGCGTAATACGGCCATGCGTTTCAGGTTCCATGCCAGGCACACCAGCGTCCATTCGCCGCTGACCTTTTTCATTCC